>NZ_MUGR01000040.1:0-86753 GCF_002217195.1 Flavobacterium aquidurense
AAAAGGCTTTAGCCAAAACACATAATGTTTTGGCTAAAGCCTTTTTCTCTGCCGCAATTTTCTATTCCTTCCACTAAAGTTGGAGGCAATTCAAAAACGGATATAGAATTATACTTTATTTTAAAAATGAGTATCATAGCCCAGATAGAAGCGGTATCCTTTTTTTGGCTTCTTTAGCCAGAAAAAGATACAAGCGGATAGCTGGAAATAGCTCCTGAAAATTAACCCGGAAAATATTGTGGTTTAAGTTTTTTATATACAAGATAAAGCAATGATCCAAAAAGTGCTCCGAAGAAATAACCTGTAAGAATGTCTCCCGGATAGTGCAATCCTAAATAAATGCGACTATAAGCAAAAATTAACGGCCATAAAAACAGAAATCCTAAATATTTGAAATGACGTTTTAGAACCAGAAATAAAAAGGTAGCTACCGCCATTGTATTAGCTGCATGCCCGGAGAAAAAACTGTATGATTGCCTGGATTGCACCACACGGATAATCGTATTTATATCAGGACTGTTACAAGGTCGCAAACGCTTGAAGGTATATTTGCACAAATTGGTTGTCTGATCTGTAAAAGCGATTAAAACCGCAATAAACAGTAATAAATACAAGGTTTGCTTACCTCCTATTTTTTTATAAATAAGATAAAACAACAGTATAAAAAATGGAGTCCAATACAACTGATTGGTAATAATAAGCCATAATTTATCGTATGTTTCAGAACCTAAACCGTTAAGATATACTAAGAGACTTGTGTCTAATTCTTTTATTTTTTCGAGCATTACATCTGGCGTTTTACAGGTCCTGAGATAGAATCAATATCTTCTTTTACTTTGTCTATTTCTGTAGCCGTATCACCTAACAAATTTGAAGTCAAATTATTAGAATCTCCTAAGATATTCGTTTTAGCATCATTAATCTGAGCATTGATATTGCCTGTAATACTATTCAATGAATTGGAATCAAGACCGTTTGCTTCAGCTCCTTTTTGAATTTCGCTTTTAATATCGTTGGTTGCATTTTTTAATTGCGCCATCGCTTTACCCATCGTACGGGCAATTTCCGGCACTTTGTCTGAACCAAAAAGCATTAGTACTATAAACAGTATAAAAACTAATTCTCCTCCTCCTATACCAAACATATCTTTTATTTTTGTGTGTTACAAAGATATTAAATTTTGCAAGTGACAACTTTAAAATTTCCTTAAAAAAAAGACCCTGTTAAGCTACTATCTTATGGACACAAATATTACAAATCAATTATAAATACCAATTTCAAGAATTTGCACAAATTTTATTTGCGTTAATCTAGTCGGTGAAATTAATTTCACCAACTAACTAGTGATAATTCGTGAAATTTGTGTTTGTTTTATACATATGTTCCAAAAAAAAAGACTCTTTTCAGAGTCTTGATATATTATTGATCAAATTTTGATTTCACTTCAACTTTTGGCCAGGAGTTATTGGTTACATCAATATCTGCCGTCATTAATTTTGGATCTATCTGAATGCTTTTTATCGCTTTTGAAGTGGCATACACTTTCTTGGCTGTATCATTATTTTTTCTCCAGATTTGAGCCGGATATTGGTAATTGTCTTTTGTTCCGTCTTCATAAGTGATTTCAACAATAATCGGCATGATCATTCCGCCGGGCTTATTGAACTCTACTTCGTAAAAATACTTAGGCGATTTTAGAGCCGCTTTTTCCTCAGCTGTAAAAGTCTGATTAACGTAATCAGCCAAAGGTTTTACATCTTCTACCTGTAATGGCTTTTTCTTAGAGGCATTCACTTCGGCATTATCTCCGGCAACTAAATATACGAATGGTCCTTTCTCGAAACCAAAACGTCCTTTTCTTACTTTTACGTCTTTAATATCAGCTGTTGGAGTATCAGAAACATAATATTGTTTCACATCTTTGATTCCTATATCTACAAAATCAGTTGAATAAAACCACCCTCTAAAAAACCAGTCTAAATCTACCGCCGAAGCATCTTCCATAGTTCTAAAGAAATCTTCCGGAGTCGGGTGTTTGAATTTCCATCTGTTAGCGTATGTTTTAAAAGCATAATCAAACAATTCTCTTCCCATAACTACTTCTCTCAAAATATTAAGACCTGTAGCAGGTTTTCCGTAAGCATTGTTTCCAAACTGGTGAATCGTTTCAGAATTTGACATAATAGGCTCTAAAAACTTCTGGTCTCCGCTCATATAAGGAACAATGTTTTTTGCAGGACCTCGTCTTGAAGGGAAATTCGGGTCTAATTCCTGCTCTGCCAGATATTCTAAAAACGAATTCAAACCTTCGTCCATCCAGCTCCATTGACGCTCATCTGAGTTCACAATCATTGGAAAGAAATTATGTCCTACTTCGTGAATTACAACACCAATCATTCCGTTTTTAATTTCTTTGCTCGTCACTCCATTTTCGTCAGGACGACCAAAATTCCAACAAATCATCGGATATTCCATTCCCTGATCCTCAGCAGAAACAGATACTGCTTTTGGATAAGGATAATCAAAAGTACGGGCTGAATAACTTCTTAAAGTATGCGCCACTGTCATGGTTGAAGTTTCTCCCCAAAGCGGATTTGCTTCTTTTGGATAAACGGATTCAGCCATCACCACTCTGTTTCCAATCTTTACCGCCATGGCATCGTAAATGAATTTTCTTGAAGAAGCAATTCCGAAATCACGTACATTTTTAGCACTAAATTTCCATGTTTTTTTCTTCTCAGAAAAACCTTTTTCAGCTGCCTCAGCCTCGGCTTGCGTTACAATTACGACAGGTTTGTCAAATGATTTTTGAGCCTGTTCGTAACGTTTTACCTGGTCCGGCGTAAAAACTTCACTTCTGTTTGTCAGTTCACCTGTTGCATCGATGACGTGATCTGCGGGAACTGTAATATTTACATCAAAATTACCAAACGGCAATGCAAATTCTCCACTTCCCCAGAATTGCATATTTTGCCATCCTTCAACATCGTTATAAACGGCCATTCTTGGATAAAACTGAGCGATTACATATAATTTATTTCCGTCTTTCTCAAACAATTCATAACCAGAACGTCCGCCGCCTTCTTTTCTGTAGTTATTAACATTGTACCACCATTTTATAGCCATTGCAATTTTTTCTCCCGGCTTTAACGGAGTAACCAAATTAATACGCATCATAGTTTCGTTGATTGTATATGACATTGGATTTCCTTTTGCATCCTTGACATATTCAATATTAAAACCACGCTCTAAATCTTTTTTCAAATATTTACTTGAAAAGCCTTCCAGAGGAAAAACCTGATTGATTTTTTCACTTTCAGCCAATGATGTCTGAGTCTTTGCTTTTGCCTGATTTTGATCCAACTGAATCCACAGATAATCCAGACTATCCGGTGAATTGTTTGAATATGTGATTACTTCAGAACCATTTATTTTTGAATTTTTATCATCTAATTCAATATCGATTTTATAATCTGCCTGTTGTTGGTAATATGCCGGCCCGGGAGCTCCAGATGCCGTACGAAACATATTGGGCGTTGCTAACAAATCATACATTTGACTGAATTTGTTCGTATCGTATTTCCCTTGCTGTTTTGGCGCAACTGTTTTCTCCTGAGCGATTAACATCGCAGGAAAAATCAATAATAATGAAAGTTTTTTCATATTTTATAATGGTAATTTGTCAGGTTGTGAAAATAATAATTAAAACAATAATTTTACCTATTATTTAATACTTTAACACTTCTTTTCTTGAAGATTCTGTAAAGAGAACACTCCTTTTAGTTCCAAATGCAGTAATATGTGTAATATTTTGCTGCTCAGCATTCCAATCGACCAAAATAGTATTTGAAATTTCGATTGTTTTAAATTTGCTGACATCTGATATCCGGGAATAACAAACCAAAACATCGCCTGCCTCTACTTCTTTAGATAAAAAAGTAATGGATCTTGACTGGCCGTTTATTTTGATAGTAAAATTTTCAGCGAGATATTTCTTCAGCAAATCAACATCGGCCTGAGTTTCTTTATCAGTGCCTACAAATGTTTTTTGATGGTATTTCTTTTCCATTCCATTATTCAAATCGTCGATAAAGATTCGGGCAGTGATTTGAATCATTTTTTTCTCAGCGGCATAATTGACCTGAAAAACACCCATATAAAATTTATGGAATGAAAAAGCAGAAAGCGATAAAAATAATATCCCTATTAGAGGATAGATTACTCTATTTTTCATTTTCCGGAAACATTCACTTTTTTGAATTCTTTATTTTTAGTAATTAAAAAATCCATCAGTTCAAATTTTTGATCAGGATCAAGATGTCTCTTTGATTCCGGATCATTCGAGCAATACATCAGAAACAATTCGATTTCATCGTCTTGCAAACCTAATGTAGTGGTAAAAAAATCAGGTTTGAAATTTGCTCTTGAATATTCTATAAAGGCCAAATCTGATATGGTCTCTTCTTTTACTTCATCATTTTTAGACAGTAATTTTTTAACATCTTTAAAAATTCTCACAAAATCAGTTCCGTATTTAATGGTCTGATCAGAATACATTGCGATATTTTTGGCTGTAGACTGCTGATCATCTTCAAACTGCATGTCTACAATTTTTTGTGAACCGCCGCCAAGCGCTTTTACTTTAAGATCTTTGTGCACCAAAACCTCTTTTAATTCATTGCTTACCAAATTAAGAGTAACTGCAAAAAGAACTTCTGCACAATCTTTCTCTGTTAAAACAATCTTTTTTGACTGAAATGCCAATCCTGAAAACAACAAAGTGTCTTTGGGTTTTGCCATAATATCAAACAATCCTTTTGAACCGATAAAAGTCCTGATGTTTGCGTTTACATTTAGTACATAACCACTTTCGATTGCCAGAGTATTATTTATTGCCTGACCGTGTAAAGGCTTCCTTCCATTTTGCCCAAGTACAATTTGACAAAATAAGCACACAACGAGTATTCCTAGTTTATTTTTCATTTTCGAGAATTGTTAGATATTTCCTTGCTAAATCTGTTATTAAAAACATACTCATTGTTTTGTTCTTAGTATCCAAAGATACAGCAAATTCAGTATTATCTACACAATATAATTGAAATCCTTTGATATCTGCTACCGGAATATTCAATCTGTCTGTATAATATTTCTCATCAAAAAGGTATTCTATTTTTCGAAAAAGCATCTCTTTTTTCTCGACATTTACTTCTTTTTTAAGCATTGCTGTTCGTCCGGAAATTTTATTAAGTAACTTATCTACAGAAGTTGACGTCGCTGTATAAACTTTTCTTTCAGCCGGTGTATACTTTTTTTGACCATACGGAATTATACCTAAATTTTCAGCCGTAATATTTGCATTTTCGTTTATGATGACCTCTTTCAATTCTACTTCTTTAGCGCTCATTTTGATCACAATAGCACTTGCATTTATGTCTTCAATTGTAATCCGGCGTTTAACAGGTTCTAAATTTACCGCCGAAAAAACAAGCACATCGCCTTCTTTTACAACAATAGAAAACACACCACTAACATCTGAAACAGCCGTAACCTGTGTGGTATTATTGATAATATTTACGCCTTCGACATTAGATGATTGTTCAAAAATTTGTCCCGTAATTTGCTTTGAAGCAGTATTTTGTCCAAAACAAACCTGAACAACAAGCAGAAGAAAGACTACCTGTAAAGTGTTATTTATTTTCACGTGCAATTATTTCTTTATATTTCACTGCCAATTCTGCCAGCAAAAACTCTGTCGAGGTTTTATTTTTTGAATTTAAAATCACAGTAAACTTATCATTTTCGACTGCATAATACTCAAATCCTTTTACATATTCTAAAGGAATTTGCAATCGGTCAAGAAAATGATCCAGCGTAAACATGCGCTCTAAAAGCTTCATGAAGAACTCTTTTTTCTCGACCGCAACTTCTTTTTTAAGCATTGCCGTACGTCCTGAAAACATATTAAGCAAAGGATCTGCAGAAATTGAACCTCCCGCCATAGACCCTGCATTTGCAGAAGCATTTAAGTCTGTAGCAGTACGTAATTTTCTCTCCGCCTCCGTGTATGATTTTTGTCCACTTGGAATAATTCCTAACGAAACGGCATTAATACCGCTGTAATTCTTAATAACAACTTCCTGCAATTGATGCATCACCATGTTTAATCGTACAGAGAAATTGATATCCAAAAAATCCTCAGGTGTCAGCAGTACTTTGTTTTCTTTAAATTGTATCGACGAGAAAACAAGTGTTTCTCCCGGTTTTGCCGCGATCGAAAAAGCTCCGGAAGCATCTGTTGTTGTCATAACTTCTGTCTGAGCATTGACCACATAGACACCTTCTAGATAAGAAGCGCTCGAGGTTATGCGCCCGTTTATCACAGTACCATCCTGACTTTGAGACCAGACAGCCTGACTCAAAAAAACAATCAAAAAACATACAACTTTATCAATCAAAATGGCAAAAATTTAGTTTTGTTCTTAAAAATGTAAAAATATCTTAATGCACTCCAAATTTAGTATTAATGACTTGGTAAAAATATGTTAATTAAACGCTGTTTAACTTCTCTAAAAACGGAGTTTTTAATATCTTTAACCTACACAATCTGAGTTTAATTTTATGAAAAGCATTATCATCGCCAGCACTTCTACCCTTCATGAAGGCAGCTATTTAGAATATCTATTACCAACTTTGCAATTGCACTTTAAAAACTGCAAAAGCATCTTGTTTATTCCTTTTGCCCGACCAAGCGGTATCTCACATGATGATTACACCCAAAAAGTGGCACAAGCATTTTTTGCAATAAATATTAATGTAAAAGGAATTCATGAATTTGAAAATGCAGCAGACGCCATAAAAAATGCCGAAGGAATATTTACCGGCGGAGGAAACACTTTTTTACTGGTTACCCAATTATATAAGCACAACATTATGCAGCTCCTTTCGGAAACCGTAAAAAACGGAATACCGTATTTAGGAACAAGCGCAGGAAGTAATATTTGCGGCTTGTCTATGCAGACGACTAATGACATGCCAATAATTTACCCTCCAAGTTTCCAGACATTAGGATTAATTCCTTTTAATCTGAATCCACATTATCTAGATCCCGACACACAATCTAAACACATGGGAGAAACAAGAGAAACGAGAATCAAGGAATTTCATGCTTTTAATTCTATTCCTGTATTAGGACTAAGAGAAGGAAGCTGGCTTGAAGTAAAAGGAGACAAAATCACTTTAAAAGGAAATTTATCCGCTCGTTTGTTTTTACAAAATCAAAACCCTGAGGAATTAGAAACAGAAAGTGATTTGAGTAATCTAAAATAAAATTCCAATATTTTTAAAAACCAAATTCCAAGTTTAAAAACAATCACCCAAAAGATTTAGGATTTGGAATTTGGGTTTTAAAAATATGAGAATTTAGAAAATTGACCTAAAAGAAAAAATCCCCAAACAAATTGTTTGAGGATCTTGAAGAGCGAAAGACGAGGCTCGAACTCGCGACAACCAGCTTGGAAGGCTGGAGCTCTACCAACTGAGCTACTTTCGCATTACCGTGGTGCAAATATAAAAAATAAGTCAAGTTAAAAACAAGCTTTTTTGCAAAAAAAATCAATAAAAATCAACAATAATTTATAACCTATTTAAAACTAAAAAGTTATAGAATCATTTATTTTTCAAAAATCATGAATATTATTAAAGAAATACCATCAAAAGAAACATATATCGTCCGCCAGCCAATTCTTAGAAAAGGAAAACCTCTGGAAAGTTGCCAATTTGAAGGCGATGATCTTGAAACGACACATCACTTCGGATTATTTGATAATGAAAATTTAACAGGAATTATTTCGCTATTCAGTAAAATCAATCCTATCTTTGCCGAAAAAAATCAAGCACAGATTCGAGGGATGGCAGTTTTAGAAACGCATCAGAAAAAGGGATTTGGCGAAAATTTAGTTAAACATTGCGAAACCTACTGCAATGCCAACAAAATTGATTTGATTTGGTTTAACGCCAGAACTACGGCTGTAGGTTTTTATAGAAAAATGAATTACCAACCCCTGGGTGAGCCATTTGAAATTAAAGACGTTGGTGAACACTATCTAATGTTTAAAAATTTATAGAATGAAGAAACTTTACTTCTTATTGGTAATATGCATTTTTATTGGCTGTAAAAAGGAAACACCCAAAATTATTCCTGCTGTGGTAAAAAGAGCCGCACCGGCAATCATACTTACTGATGAAAGAAAAGTACAAATAGATACTGCCCTTCTAAGCACTTTTAAGAGCGAAACACTCAAACAATTTTATAATTCATCTGAAAACACAACCGTTTGGGGCAATCTCAAAAAGAGAACTTATGTTTTATCCCAACTATCAAAAGCAGAAGAACTAGGTTTAAATCCGGAAGATTATAAGGCCTCAAAACTAAAAAAATTCGAAGAAAAGATCAACAATCTAACAGATGCTGATCTTGCAACTTATGATATATTACTGACTTATAATTTCGAAAAATACCTGAACCATCTTTATAAAGGAAAACTAAATCCTAAAAATCTATACCGAGACTGGGATCTGGACGAAAAAACATTTGATGTTAACGACGTTCTTATAAAAGGTTTTAATAAAAACAAACTAGACAGTGTTGTTGAGAACATTCAGTCAAAAGCATATACTTACAAACAACTTTTAAAAGCGCTTGAAATCATCAACACCTTCCCGGATGACAACATCAAAACTATTGAATCTGCAGAAAAAATAACATTACGAGACACTAATTCAGCTTTAATAAACATAAAAAAAAGACTGCTGTATTGGCAAGATATGACTGGAAAAGACAGCCTGACACAAATTTACAATCAAAAAACATTTGAATCTGTTAAGAAATTTCAGGAAAGACATGGCTTGGCTTCGGACGGTGTTATTGGCATTGGAACGATAAATGCTTTAAACTATTCTAAAGAAAAAAGGAAACAACAAATTATTGCCAATCTGGAACGTTGGAGATGGTACACCAATGAGTTAGCCGAAAATTACTTTATTATCAACATCCCTGATTACAGTTTAAATGTTGTTGAAGGGCAGGATACTACTTTGGTTCGTAACATTGTAGTTGGAACAAGCAAAAGAAAAACACCTATTATAACATCGACGTTGCGAACAGTTGTTTTTAACCCAACATGGACAGTTCCGCCTACAATACTAAAAGAAGACGTTGTTCCGGCCATGAAAAGAAACCGAAACTATCTGGCCAATAAAAATATCACCATATATGATACTGCCGGAAAAGTGGTCGATCCGAATTCATGGAATGAAAACAAACCCGGAAATTATCGTTATGTTCAAAGTCCAGGCTACAATAACGCATTGGGATTAATGAAAATTCTGTTCCCGAACAACCACAGCGTTTATTTGCACGATACCAATCATCGTAACAACTTTGGAAGAAGCAATCGATCCTTAAGCTCAGGATGTGTTCGTGTTGAAAATCCATTAGAACTGGCAGAACACATTTTAGATGATTCTGAAAAATGGTCAAAAGACAGGATTGATACTATAATTGCTTCAAAGAAAACGACAAGCATCAAAATCACAAAAAAATACGCACTGTACCAATGGTACTGGACAGCCTGGAGCAAAAAAAATCAGCTCATTTTCAGAGCTGATATTTATAATCTTGATTCGGATTTGTATGCTAAATTAAGAAATTAATTTTTCTTCCATCGCAAAACTTCTTGACGGATGGTAGATATACAAACACGACTTATTTTTTATAGTTTCAATTATTTCATCCGTCAATTCAACCGGAATCGCAGGACATCCTAGGCTTCTGCCTAAACGTTTATTGTTTCTGATAAAAGAATCCGAAACATAATCAGCACCATGTATCACCACTGCTCTTTCGCGGGCATGATCATTAACACCTCTTTCTAATCCGTCTAAACGTAAAGAAGCTCCATGTTTTCCCTGATAGATTTCTCCCGTTGCATAAAATCCTAAACTGCTTTTAAAAGATGAATTTGAATTTGAAAAATCCGATGCAAATTCTTCTCCGGTATTTTTTCCGTGAGCAACTAAAGAATTAAACAAAATTGTATTTGTGGCTAAGTCGATTACCCAAAGACGTTTTGTGTTTGATGACAAACTAAAGTCAATAAGCGTCAGGATATCTTTTTGAACAACTCCTTTTTCTTTAAGTAAATAAAATCCTTTCAGGGCTTCAGAAAAAGTTCTTAACTCAGGCAAATTAAAATTTTTAGAATTTAACGTATGATAAATACTTTCAATTTTTGATTCGACAGTAAGTTTTTCAACTTTCGCAATGCTTTTTGTTGCAGCCTTTTTAATTTCGGGAGTGTTATTTGAATCTTTACCAAAAGATAATAGCAAAAACACCAACAGTGGATAAATTTTGTAAATCATTGAATTTCTTTAGGTTAATAATAAAATTTGGGTAAGGCAAAAGTATAAAAAAAATATACTTATCAAAATATATGTCTGTAAATCAGGCCTTTTTTGTTTAAACTTTAACAAAACCCAAGTAATAAATTAGCATTTGGACTAAAAAACAAATAATTTTGTAAGATTTTTACTTATTGCCAAAATCTAAACGTTTTGAGCCTTTTTCTTAAAGAAAACACAACAAATACTAATTATTACAACAAAAAATACAATAATTCAAAAACACAGTATGCTAACGATAAAAACTCTAATTTTATTATAAATGACACCAATAAAATTTATTCTTATCTCATTTAAGCTCTTTTTTGCAAATACCAACAGACAATAACTGACCTTAAAACAAGCTTAGAAAGTTAGCGTGTGCTGAATTAATTTTAAAAAATAAAGACTTCTTTAGCTAATTTATTATTTTTTAATACAGTTCATTTTATTAAACATAATTGTCGCAAATGCATCCTTTCAAATTTTAGAAATGACTTATCTTTGTAAAAAACTAAAAATGATGAACAAAAAAGTAATACTTATGATTTTAGACGGTTGGGGAAAATCTCCTGACCCTAAAGTATCTGCAATAGACAACGCAAACGTTCCTTTTATAAACAGTCTTTATCAAAATTACCCAAGCGCACAACTTAGAACTGACGGATTAAATGTTGGTTTACCTGAAGGTCAAATGGGAAACAGTGAAGTTGGGCACATGAATCTTGGTGCCGGAAGAATCGTCTATCAGGATTTAGCCAAAATAAACTTAGCGGTAGCACACCAGACACTTGCCAAAGAACAAGTACTTGTTGACGCTTTTACCTATGCTAAAGAAAACAATAAAAAAGTACACTTTTTAGGATTAGTTTCAGACGGAGGAGTTCACTCTCATACGTCTCACTTACGCGGACTAATTGATGCATCACAGGAATATGGTTTAGAGAATGTTTTTGTTCACGCTTTTACTGACGGACGTGATGTTGACCCGAAATCCGGTGCAAAATACATTCAGGATTTAGAAGAACACATTAAAGATACTCCTGTAAAAATCGCTTCGATCATTGGCCGTTACTATGCTATGGACCGTGACAAACGTTGGGAACGTGTAAAACTAGCTTATGACCTGGTTGTTAACGCAATTGGAACACCATCTAAAAATGCCGTTGCCAGTATTCTGGACAGCTACGCGAATCATATTACTGACGAATTTATTGCTCCGATTGTAATGGTTGACGAAGAAGAAAAACCATTAGCAACAATTGTAGAAGGTGATGTTGTAATCTTCTTTAATTTTAGAACTGACAGAGGCCGTGAACTTACAGAAGCGCTTTCGCAACAAGATTTTCACGAGCAGAACATGCACAAACTAAACCTATATTATGTAACACTTACGAATTACGACGAAACGTATAAAAACGTAAAAGTAGTTTACAATAAAGATAATATTACTGAAACACTTGGTGAGGTTTTAGAAAAAGCCGGTAAAAAACAAATTCGTATTGCCGAAACTGAGAAATATCCGCACGTTACGTTTTTCTTCTCCGGCGGTAGAGAAACTCCTTTTGAGGGCGAATCACGTATCTTAAGAAACTCTCCTAAAGTAGCGACCTATGATTTACAACCGGAAATGAGTGCTTTTGAACTTACAGCTGCTCTTGTTCCTGAACTAAACAAAGGCGAAGTTGATTTTGTTTGTCTGAATTTTGCCAATGGAGACATGGTGGGACATACAGGTATCATGAGCGCTGCAATTCTTGCCTGCGAAGCGGTTGACGCTTGCGTAAAACAAGTTATCGAAGCAGCTCTTGCCAACGATTATACTACAATTGTAATTGCCGATCACGGAAATTGCGAAACAATGATTAATCCTGACGGAAGTCCGAATACAGCACACACAACAAACCCGGTGCCGATTATCTTAGTTGACAAAGAATTAAAAAACATCCAGAATGGTGTTCTAGGTGATATCGCTCCTACTATCTTAGAATTAATGGGAGTTCAGCAACCAAATGCAATGACTTGTCATTCATTGTTGTAGAAAACTCTTTTCAATACAAAAAAGCTGCTCTAAATATTTAGGGCAGCTTTTTTTTTGCATAAATAAGAGTCAAAATTTCTTTATTGATAGTAATACTATTATATTTGCATTTAAAGTAATTGTTATGGAAATTATACTATCAAATATAAAAATGCAGGTAAACGAAAAGATTTATGTAAAAGATCCGGAAACATCTGCATTGGGAAAAAAAATAATTGAGCAAAGTATTCTCCTTATCGACGCTATTGGTTTTGACAATTTTACCTTTAAAAAATTAGGAGAAAAAATAGGGTCAAACGAGAGTTCTATTTATCGTTATTTCGAAAACAAACACAAATTATTAGTATATTTATCTTCATGGTATTGGAGCTGGATGGAATACAAACTTGTTTTTACCACCACTAATATTACAGACAAAAAAGAAAAGCTCAGGAAAGCCATTACTATCGTTACCGAAAAAATAACGAATGATGTCTCAGCAGACCATATCAACGAAGCAATTTTGAATAAAATAATAATTGCAGAATTCACAAAAACGCTTCATACAAAAGAAGTTGACCAGGAAAACAAAGAAGGTTTTTTTCTAATCTATAAAAGGGTTATCAACAGGGTTGTTGCTATTGTAAAGGAAGTAAATCCTGAATATCCGTTTGCAAAATCATTAGTTTCAACGATTGTTGAAGGAAGCCTGCATCAACATTTTCTAACGGATCATTTAAAAACAATTACAGATTGCAATGAAAATGTTACAACGACTCAATTTTACTTAAATCTTGCAGAAAACGTTTTACGCTAATTACAAATACAAACTATGACTCCATTAAAACGATTTTACAATTTACTTGAACTGGATAAAAAAGACATTTACCAAATCTTATTTTACGCCATTTTTGCCGGATTAATAAGTCTTTCGCTTCCGTTGGGAATTCAGGCCATCATTACTTTTATACAGTCCGGAAGAGTAAGCGCATCCTGGATTGTACTGATTATACTGGTTGTTGCCGGGGTTGCACTTGTTGGCGTTTTGTCTTTGATGCAATTGCGAATTACAGAAAACTTACAGCAAAAGATATTTGTGAGGGCTTCGTTTGAATTCGCCGCCCGTTTGCCAAAAATAAAATCAGAAGAATTATACGGTACTTATCCGCCGGAACTGACCAATCGTTTTTTTGATACGATGATCATTCAAAAAGGGACTTCAAAGTTATTAACTGATTTTTCTGCTGCTTTACTGCAAATTACGTTTGGAATTATTTTACTCTCTTTATATCATCCCTTTTTTATTGTCTTTGGTCTTTTATTGTTTTTGCTTCTGTACTTCATTTTTAGATTTTCGTATAAAACAGGATTGGAAACCAGTCTGAAAGAATCAAAATTCAAATATAAAGTTGCCAGCTGGCTGCAGGAAATGGCGCGTAATAATTTTAGTTTCAGAAATGAATTAAACTATGATTTTGCTCTTCAGAAAAACAACTCAATAGTAACCGGTTACCTGAATTATCGCGAGAAACATTTTAGCGTTATCAAAAGGCAGTTTATACAATTGATCATTTTTAAAGTTATCATTACAGCAAGCTTACTGTCTATTGGAGGCTATCTTGTATTGAGTCAGGAAATGAATATTGGACAATTTGTTGCTGCAGAAATTATTATTTTACTTGTCATTAATTCTGTCGAAAAGATCATTATCGGACTTGAAAGTTTCTATGACGTTCTGACTTCGGTTGAAAAGATAGGTCAGGTAACTGATTTAGAATTAGAAGAAAATTCAGATTCACAAAACGAGCTTTGCTACAACAACATTACTTTAGAAACTGAAAATTTAAAATTCAAATTTCCCGATTCGCAAATCAATGCTTTAGATTCTATCTCTCTTAAAATAGAACAAGGCGAAAAAATTGTAATTGACGGTCAGAATGGTTCCGGAAAAACAACTCTTATCCGGGTATTGTCCGGTTTATTAAAACAAAGTTCAGGTGCTTTTTATATTAATGATGATACTTTTAGAAAAATAAACCTAAAACAATACCGCTCACAAATTGGCAGTATTATTCATAACGAAACGCCTTTTGAAGGCACTATTCTTGAAAACATCACTTTTAATGATCCTGCGATCAGTACCGAAGATTTAAAATGGGCAATTGACGGCGTTCAGCTTAGTCCGTTAATCAAATTGCTGCCAAAAGGTTTAAATACACATATTTATCCTGAAGGAAGACAGTTATCTTCTTCTAATGCCCAAAAAATTCTATTGGCCAGAAGTATAATACACAGACCAAAAGTGCTGTTTTACGAAGATCCAACAGACACTATGGATGAAAATGTTGCGAATGAGATTATTGATTTTATCACGTCTGATAAAAACAAATGGACGATTATTGTTTCTTCTAAAAATCCTTACTGGAAAACAAAATCGACCCGACAAATAACGATGCAAAACGGCCTTATTATACTGGATCAAAAAAAACAATAAGTCATGCTAAACATATCTGACAACAAAACAAGATTACAGCCACTTGATCGATACACGACGATAAAAAACCTGAGTAACAGGCCTCATTATAAAATTTTGAATAAAATAATAATAGGCACTTCGATCTTAGGAATAATTGCTCTTTTCCTGCCGTGGACACAAAATATTTCCGGATCAGGATCTGTAACAACTTTAAAACCTAACCAAAGGCCACAATCGATTCAGAGTGTTATCTCCGGCCGAATCGAAAAATGGTTTGTACAGGAAGGTGATTTCGTAAAAAAAGGAGATACTATTTTGTTTATTTCTGAGATAAAAGAAGATTACATGGATCCTAATCTGGTCGCCAATACCAAAAGCCAGGTCGAAGCAAAAAAGAACTCTTTAGAATCCTATGATGATAAAGTACAAACGCTGTCAAGCCAGATTCAATCTATAGAAAATGAGAAAAAGCTAAAGCTCGAACAGGCAAGAAACAAAGTCAAACAATCGCTCTTGAAAATAAAAAGTGACAGTATTGATCTTGTTGCCGCAAGAACACAGCTGAAGATTGCCAACACACAATACAATCGTTCTGTACAATTAAACAAAGAAGGGCTAAAACCCCTTACTGATGTTGAAGAGAAACGCCTGAAACTACAAGATGTTGATGCCAAAATTATCACACAGGAAAACAAATATCTGACAAGCAAAAACGAATATATCAACGCGAAGGTTGAGATTAACCGAATTTCTGCTGAATATGCTGAAAAAGCGGCGAAAGCAAAAAGTGACCAATTTACAACACTGAGCAATAAATTTGATACTGAAGCCCAAGTCAGCAAATTAGAAAACCAATATACCAATTACAGTCTTAGAAATGGTATGTATTACATCAGAGCAGTGCAAGACGGCTACATCAACAGGGCTTTGCAGGCAGGTTTAGGCGAAACAATAAAAGAAGGAACTCCAATTGTGACTATAATGCCTTCTCATTATGATATTGCAGTTGAAACCTTTATCAATCCAATCGATTTGCCTTTGATAAAAAAGGGGGAAAAAATACGTATTTGGTTCGATGGCTGGCCAACAATTGTATTTTCAGGATGGCCGGACATGTCGTACGGAACGTTTGGAGGAAAAGTTGTTGCGATAGAAAACTTTATTAGCCCTAACGGCAAATACAGAATTCTGGTTGCTCCTGATCCGGACGAAACAAAATGGCCAAAACAATTGAGTATTGGTTCCGGTGCCCAAACTATTGCATTACTAGATACCGTACCAATTTGGTTTGAAATCTGGAGAACCCTAAACGGATTCCCTCCTAATTATTATAAAAGCGGTGAAAAAGAAACTAAAGAGAAAAAATAATGAAACAGATACTTATAGCTTTTCTTTTTTTGAGCTGCACTGTTTTTGGCCAACAGCAATTCTCAAAGGAACTTACTTATAATGAGTTTCTTGGATATGTAAAAAAATACCATCCTTTGGTTAAAAACGCTAATTTAGAAATAAGCAAAGCACAAGCCAATCTGATGATGGCAAGAGGTGGTTTTGACCCAAAAATTGAAGTAGATTTCAGCAAGAAACAATTTAAAGACAAGGAATATTATTCTATTCTAAACAGCAGTTTCAAAATACCAACATGGTACGGAATTGAACTGAAAGCAGGATTCGATAATAATGAAGGGGTTTATCTTAATCCGGAAAATACAACGCCAAATCAGGGATTGACTTCATTTGGAATCAGCGTTCCGGTTGGTCAGGGCTTATTCATTAACCAAAGAATGGCCGATATCAGAATGGCGAAAATTCAGATAAAACTCAGCCAATCCGAAAGAAAACTGGAAGCCGTTAGCGTTTTGTATGATGCCTCACTTGCCTATTTTAACTGGAAGAAGAATTTTGAGGAAATGAAACTTTATGAAACGTACAACAGCAATGCTGAAATACGTCTAGAAGGAATCAAATCTTTAATCGTTCAGGGTGACAAACCGGCCATCGACAGTATTGAAGCCGGCATTATCGTAAAGAACAGGGCATTAAGCCTCGAAGATTCTAAACTAAAACTGGCAAAAGCAAAACTCGAATTGTCCAATTTTATGTGGCTGGACAACAACATCCCGTTAGAAATTTCAGATGAACTTGTGCCGGAAGCTGCTCTGGAATCTACCTTGCAGGAAACCCTGAAAACAAACGATCTGCTGCAAAGGGATTTTAGCCTTGAAACACATCCAAAGCTAAATGCACTTCAGAATAAAATCGAGATTCTAACGGTAGAAAAAGACCTGAAACAAAATATGTTATTGCCAAAAATAAATATAGGTTACTCGTATTTATCTGAGCCAAGTTATATTGACAATTATCGCTTTGACGATTATAAAATTGGACTGGAATTTTATTTCCCTCTATTTCTGAGAAAAGAACGCGGAAGTTTAAAACTGGCAAAATATAAACTTCAGGAAAATCAGTTTGCTCTGGCGGTGGAAAAAACACAATTGACCAATAAAATAAGCGCACAGAAAATAGAAATCATTTCGCTTGTCAAACAAAAAAAACTGGCCAAAGATCTGGTAGAAAATAACATCACTATGCTGAATTCTGAAGAACGTTTGTTCTCTTTTGGCGAAAGCTCTTTGTTCCTGATCAATACTCGTGAGAATAATTTAGTAAGTGCAAAACTGGCTGCTATTGCTCTCGAAAACAGATTTTATATCTCCAATTCAGAGCTTTTCAAAATCATGGCAAATCCTGATTAAGATTTCAATGCATAAGTGATACAAGTTCATTTAAATTTCAATGTAATTTATATGCATTAACATAAAACATACACTGCTTTGCACCTGTACTAAAATGAACTTATATCACCTATATAGTAAACTTAAATCACAAAATAATGATACGTCCATTCGACGGCGTAGATCACAAGACCGATAAGTCCTCCAACCAGAGTTCCGTTGATTCTGATATATTGAAGATCCTTCCCTATTTCTAATTCTAATTTTTCAGAAACCTCTTTGCCATCCCAACTTTTTACGGTTGAAGAAATCAAATCTCCAATCACTTCTTTATTATTTAAGAGAATAGAAAGCAAATCATTTTTGATGAAATTATTGATTTTATCAATCATCACAGCATCTTCTTTGATTCCGTTTCCGAAGCTTTGAACCAAACCGGAAATACTTTTCTTAATCGACGATTCATCGCCTTTGTCCAGATCATTAGAAATAGACAGTTTTATTTCATCCCAGATTCCGTTAATATAATCCTGAACTTCTTTTTTGCCCGCGAAACCAAGAATCATAGTATTGATTTTGATTCTCATCTCTTCGGAATTTTTTATTTTATTTAGAAAATCATTGATATACTCGTCTATTTTAAGCCGGATTGTGCTTTCAGGATTTTTAGCTTCGTTCAAAAAATCATACAGACCATTAAAAACACCTTCTGAAATACTTTTATCAGCCAGACCAAAACTCAAAAACGGTGTTGATTGTTTTACTTTTTTACGAATCAGATCTTTATTATTGCTCAATTCTTTGGCCATTACTTCCAGTAAATTGGTAAGCAACTGATCTTTAAATTGTCCTTTCTGCAAAGGTTCCAAAGCCAGCGCAACCCAATCTCCAAAATTAATTCCTTCCAGTTTTTCTTTGAACTGTACCTGAATGAACCTTTTAATATCTTCATCTTTTATGGTTCTTAAAACTCCCGGAATGACATTCACTGCAACCAAATTGGCAATTTTATCTGCATTTTCTTCCTGCGACAACCAGTCGGAGGCTTTTGCAGCAAAGTTGAATTCTTCCAGTTTTATTTCTAATTTCTCACGATTCAAAAATTCTTCTGACACAAAATTTCCGAGGTTTTCTCCAATCTCATTTTTCTTGGTCGGGATAATTGCCGTATGCCAAATGGGAATTCCTAACGGATGACGAAACAAGGCAACAACAGCAAACCAATCGGCAATTCCGCCTACCATTGCTGCTTCACTAAATGCCTGCAACATGGGAATTTTGAAATAAATAGCTATTATAAAAAGAAGCACCGCAAAGCCTAAAAGCGCCAAAGCACTTCTTTTCATTTTATTCAGTGCTTTTTTCTTGGTTATATTTTCCTGATCTATAGACGTTTCCATAATGAATTAGTTTTTAACTATTACTAATTTACGGTTTTTCTGTTAGATAGTGTTCAATAGCCTTGAGTTTGTAAAAAATCAAAACAGGTATGGAATAAAAAAAGTTTGCCACGAATTCACGAATTTTTCTTTATAAAATTTGTGCTTAAATATCAAATTCATAATCAGAACAAAACGAACACAAACCCAGTAAATGCAATATTTCAACTCAATCTGATTGGTGCCATTCGTGAAATTCGTGGCGAAAACTTTAAGTGAATATAATTTGTGCTAATTCGTAAAATTAGCGGCAAAAATTTTTAAATAAAAAATAATATTAAAATCGTACTTTTGCGAACTGAAAATCCGAAATTATGATTATTGTAAAATCACGTGAAGAAATCGAATTAATGCGCGAAAGTGCTTTGATCGTATCTAAAACATTAGGAATGATTGCTTCTGAAATTAAAGAAGGAGTTACCACATTATATTTAGACAAATTAGCTGAGGAATTTATCCGTGATCACGGTGCTGTTCCAAGTTTTTTGGGATTATATGATTTCCCGAATTCGCTTTGTATGAGTCCAAACTCACAAGTGGTACACGGAATACCAAATAATACGCCTCTAAAAAGCGGTGATGTTATCTCGGTAGATTGCGGTGCATTCAAAAATGGATATCACGGTGATCACGCCTACAGTTTTGAAATTGGAGAGGTTGCTCCTGAAGTAAAAAAATTATTGCAGGTAACTAAAGAATCTCTTTACGTAGGAATCAGAGAATTTAAAGCCGGAAACCGCGTTGAAGATGTTGGAAATGCAATTCAGAAATATACTGAATCTCATGGTTACGGAGTGGTTCGTGAATTGGTGGGTCATGGTTTAGGGCAAAAAATGCACGAAGAACCTGAAATGCCAAACTACGGAAAACGTGGACGCGGAAAACTTTTCATCGAAGGAATGGTAGTGGCGATTGAGCCAATGATTAACCTTGGAACAAGAAACATCAAACAACATAAAGACGGCTGGACAATTACAACTGCCGACGGAAAAGCAAGTGCACATTTTGAGCACGATGTAGCGTTGATAGATGGAAAACCAGAAATTTTATCTACTTTCCAATACATCTACAAAGCTTTAGGAATCGAAAGCAATGAAGAAGATGAATTCAGAAAAGTGCCGTTGGTTTTATAAGGATTCCACAGAGATTCACAAAGTTATACGCCAAGATTCACAAAAGTTATTTATAAGCCTTTTTTATAATGTATGAAGAAAACACCGAATCTCGTGATCGGCTAGATGCCATTACATATAAAATAATTGGACTTGCAATTGAAGTACACAAACAACTTGGACCCGGTTTATTAGAATCCGCTTATCAGGAATGTTTGTACTACGAAATTGTGAATTCTGGTCTTATTGTTGAAAAGCAAAAAGCCTTACCAATAATTTATAAAGATATCAAACTTGATCATGGATATAGAATTGATTTACTGATTGAAAATAAAATTGTAATTGAATTAAAAACTGTTGAAGCTTTTACAGATGTTCATTTTGCTCAAATACTTACTTATTTAAAACTTGGAAACTATCCATTAGGATTATTAATTAATTTTGATTCAAAAATTTTAAAAAACAACATAAAAAGATTTATAAACACTCTGTGAAACTCCGTGTCTCCTTTGTGTAACTCTGCTAAACAACCCCATGAAGAAACTTTTTAAACTCGTACTTAATACAATTCCGCGTCCATTATTAATTCGATTGAGTTATGTGGCCCGACCAATTTTGGCATTTTCATTAAAAGGAACAAAATATACTGATCCTATTGATGGCAGAAGTTTTAAATCGTTTTTGCCTTACGGATACGGAAAACAACGTAACAATGTGCTTTCACCAAGTACACTTTCGTTAGAAAGACACCGTTTACTTTGGTTGTATCTGAACGATCAGACTGATTTTTTTACAGCACCCAAAAAAGTATTGCATTTTGCTCCCGAGCAGGCTTTTTATAAAAGATTCCGCAAGCAAAAGAATCTGGATTACACGACTACCGATTTATTTTCGCCTTTGGCAGATGTAAAAGCTGATATTTGTAATTTACCTTTCAAGGATAACGAATACGATGTGATTTTGTGCAATCACGTTCTGGAGCATATTCCGGATGACACAAAAGCAATGCAGGAATTATTTCGTGTATTAAAACCCGGAGGAATGGCGATTCTTCAAATTCCACAAGATTTATCACGCGCTGTAACTTTTGCTGATGATACTATTACAGATCAAAAAGAACGCGCAAGAATATTTGGTCAGTACGATCACGTTCGTATTTATGGCCGTGATTATTTTGATAAATTAAGAAGCATTGGCTTTATCGTAATCGAAGAAGATTATACCCATAAAATAGCACCGGAACTGGTAGAAAAATATTGTTTGGCAAAAGGAGAAATCATTCCACTTTGTTTCAAACCGGAAAACTAAATCATTCGAAATTTTTCACCCTATAAGTGATATAAGTTCATTTAAAAAAGTTTTCAGAATAGCAGTATTTTGAAAACTTTTTTAGTTTATACCACTTCCCAAATTACAACCCAACCTAATCGCCTTATCTTGGATCTTTCAAATTCATTTCAATTTTGTTTTGATATCAGTTTTGAAAAAAATCTGAATCATTATATTCCAACTGCCTACATCGTTGAGAATACCGATGACATTAAATACTTAAATAAAAAAGCCACTACGGATGTACTGGAAAGTTTCGGAATTATTTTTGAAAATTTAGATTCCGGCACAAAAAAAATACTGACGGTTTGCGAATCTCTAAAGCCTGACTTTATTTTCAAAAAATTCAGCGCAAAAATCAAATCCGCCAAAACCATTGCTGATCTGCAAAAAGATTCCAAAATTGAATTTGCCATTCGTCAGCATTTGCAACTAAACCTAAGCTCTTTTTACACTTTGATTGTAAAAGAGCAATTTCCGCTATCTATTGATATGGGAATTGAAAAGGATTTTTATCGCTCCAGAGTAACTACGAATCTTCTCGATTTTGAACCTCAAATTGAATTCAACAAACACGAGGAAGGAATTACCTATACGCTGTCTTTAAAAGAAAATGAAACTACTTTTCTACCCATGAATAATAGTATCACCATACTTTTGGACGAGCCGGGCTGGTTAATTATCGATAAAAAATTAGGACAGTTAAAAGATCTCAACGCTAAAAAGCTTTCACCTTTTATAACAAAAAAATCAATCGAAATACCTTCAAAATTAGTTGATACTTATTTTAAAAACTTCATTCCGGAAATAGCAAAAAAAATTGATATCGAAGCAACAGGTTTTGAAATTGAACTTCGTGATACCATAATTTCTCAAACGCTTCAGCCTGTTTACGATTTCTTTAAAAACTGTTATTACCTCAATCTTTATTTTGACTATAATGGATATTCATTTGATGCCACAAAAACTAAAAAAACACACTCGTTTGTTGATTTCAGCATTGCCAATGAACCCAAAATAATTCAGTTCAAACGAAATGCTGACGAAGCTTTATATACAGATAAATTACTCGGAATTGGTTTAACAAAAATAAAAAATGAATTATTTGGACGAAATTCCGATGCAGAAATCCATGATCCCTATACCAATATCCAATTTGTTATTGATCATAAAGAAGAGCTGGAAAATCTGGGTTTTACAATTCAGAATCTGAGACTGGAAAGCAAAGAAATCATCACAGAAAACCATACCATTTCAGCTTCAAAAGAAGAAACAAAAGAAGAAACAAAAGAAGATTGGTTCGATATTAAAATAATCATTTCGATTGGTACTTATAAGATCAATTTCAGCGAAATGATACCTAATATAAAAAGCAAGGAAAGACTCTTTTTACTGCCTGACGGAAACTATTTTCTGATTCCGTTAGAATGGTTGAGCAAATACAGCTCGCTGGCCAAATTATCCAAAACAGAGAATGGCAACCTGCTTTTACGCAAAAGCAATTTTGCCGCTCTGGATGCGATTCCGGAGATCAAAACAGATGTCATTCACAAAGCAGAATATGCTTCTTCTGATTTGCTTAAAGCAACTTTGAGACCGTATCAAATTGATGGTGTAAAATGGCTATTAGGTCATTTCAACTCCAATTTAGGGGCTTGTCTTGCTGATGACATGGGACTTGGAAAGACATTGCAGACCTTAGCGGTTTTGGTTGCTGTACAGGAACAATTAGGATTTACTACTAAAACTACGAATTTTGATTTGTTTCAGAACGAAACAACCATCGAAAGAGAACCGCTAAAAACACTGATTGTTTTACCCTCTTCATTGGTTTTTAACTGGTACAACGAAGCTATAAAATTTACCCCGCATTTTTCGAAAATGCAATATATTGGCAACGATAGAAAATTATTACAGCACAGATTAGAATCTACTGATTTGATTTTTACGAGCTACAGTATCGTTCATCGTGACATTTCGATTTTAGAAAAATACAATTTCCGTTATTTAATTCTGGACGAAAGTCAATACATTAAAAACAAAAATTCTAAAATTTTTAAAGCAATAAATAAAATAAATACGGCTCATAAAATGGCTTTGAGTGGTACGCCCATCGAAAATTCACTGGACGATTTATGGTCGCAAATGCAATTTATAAATCCTGATATCTTGGGGAGTTATACTTTTTTTGCAGAAAATTTTAAAATTCCGATTGAGAAAAAGCAGGACGAAAATAGTTTGTCTGAATTAAAAAACCTCATCCAGCCTTATATCCTGAGACGAACAAAAGAACAGGTTTTAAAGGATTTACCGGAATTAACAGAGCAGATTTATTATTGTAATATGGATCCTGAACAGGAGAAACTGTATGAAAAAGAAAAATCAAAAGCCCGCAACTTTTTACTAAAAACAGACGGATCCGGTCCTGACAAAATCAGTATTATCAACACACTGATGAAGTTAAGACAACTGAGCAATCATCCAAAAATGATAGATCAGGAGTCAGAAATTGATTCAGGGAAATATATTGCGGTTACCAATTATCTTGAAAATCTGGTAAAAGGAAAACAAAAAACGATCATTTTCAGCTCATTTGTTACTAATCTGAATTTTTACTCTGATTGGTGCAAGGCAAACAAAATAGATTTTTGTGAGATTACTGGCGAAACTCCTGCCCATAAAAGAGAGCAACAGGTAAAACTGTTTCAGGAAAAAGAAAATCCTTTGCTGTTTTTTATTTCACTCAAAGCAGGTGGCGTTGGTTTGAATATTACGAAAGCTTCATATGTTTTATTCTTAGATCCTTGGTGGAATCCTTTTGCGGAGAAGCAAGGTGTAGGCCGCGCACACCGAATAGGGCAATTAAATAAAGTAAATGTGATTCGTTTTATTTCGAAAAATACGGTAGAGGAAAAAATAATCAAACTGCAGGAAAACAAAAAATTATTATCGGATTCTCTTTTAGAAGAAAGTTATATTAATGATGAAATCGAAGTTAATCTGGAATACATTCTGGGTTCTTAATAAGTTGTTTCCGGAACCAATAAAATGACATCCTGCTACGTTACATAAAATTGTTATATTTACAATCTTACAACATAATATGATGCCAAAATTTTTATTTAGAAATCTTCTGTTTATTTTATTTTTTGCTTCAGCAGCAGCACAGGAAACACAAATCGAGATTAATCCTCCATATAATATCAAGACAGTTTCCTTTGTTCAAAACGGCAATAATGTGGTTCCTATATTTGAATTAGGCGATACATTTTCCTTTCAATTTGATGACTTATTTGGCAATGAGGCCAATTATTATTTTGAAGTAATTCATTGTGATTATAACTGGAAACCAACTGATATTCCGAAAACGGATTATATAAGTGGTTTCGACAATCAAAGAATTACAGATTATGTAAACTCCTTTAATACGCTTCAGGTTTATTCTCATTACCGACTTTCTTTTCCGAACCAGTTTACATCACAATTGCGTATTTCCGGAAATTATATGCTTAGGATTCTCAATGAAGACAAAGAAGTCGTTTTATCAAGAAAATTCATTTTATACGAAAACCATGCAACCGTTGCGGCCCAGGTCAAAAGAAGCCGTGATGTCACGAATATAGATTACAAACAAAACCTTGACTTTTCGATACTATCAAACGATATTGTTTTTCAGACTCCAATACAGAACGTAAAAATTGTATTGCTGCAAAATGGTAATTTTAATACTGCTATTAAAAATGTTCCTCCGCAATACACGATCGGCAATCAATTGGTTTATAAATATGATAAGGAAACACAATTCTGGGGCGGAAATGAATTTTTATATTTCGAAAATAAAGACATTCGCGCCGCAAGCAATAATGTAGGCAGAGTGGGCGCGAACAATGACATTTATAATGCTTACTTATATACGAATCAGGCAAGAGGAAACCAAATATATTCTGTTTATCAGGATGTAAACGGTAATTTTGTGGTTAAAAATATCAATGCTTCCAATAACGAAATCGAAGCTGATTATGCCTGGGTTTACTTTAGTCTTTGGGCTCCTGTTTTCAGATCCTCAACAAAAGATATTTATATTACCGGAATGTTTAATAACTATAGTTTGTCTCCGGAATACAAAATGGAGTACAATACTGAGAAAGGGATTTATGAAAAAGCGGTAATGATCAAACAAGGTTTCACTAATTTTCAATATACAATTGCGGATAAAAAAGGGGTGATTGATTATCAAAATGCCATTGACGGAAACTTTTATCAAACTGAAAATGAATACACCATCTTAGTTTATTACAAAGAAAGCACCGATCGCTATCAGAGAGTTATAGGAAAAGGAAATGCGAACTCTATAAACATCATAAATTAAAACATTGTTAAGGTTTTAGATCGAAAGATTTTTTTTTGTAGCTTTGCAATTATAACACACACATATATACTACTTTAGTATGGTTTCCCAGATAACAAGAGGCATAAAAATATCTGTTTTGACTAGTTTTGAAGGTACTTACTTCAAGAACTACAAGATTCACTTTGCTTTTAGTTATGTAGTTACAATCGAAAACCACAGCAAAGATTCAGTTCAGTTAACATCTCGTCACTGGGAGATATTCGATTCCTTAAACGATTTGGAGGTTGTAGACGGAGAAGGCGTTATTGGAAAAAAACCGGTTCTGAAACCTGGAGAAAATCATACTTATAGTTCAGGTTGTCTTTTATCGTCTCCTTATGGCGCAATGAAAGGGTACTTCAACATGATTAATTTTACCTCTACAAAAACTTTCAAAGTTATAGTTCCTACTTTTAGAATGTGTGCTCCTTTTGCCTTAAACTAAATACGGGTTTAAAAACTATATTTTTTATCGTTATCTTAATCATAAAATTATCAAATTATTAATTTATCCTTTGTACTTTTGTGCAACGTTAGATTATTCGTAACAATCAAATCATCTAACCCTTAAATTGTCTAATTATCTAATTTTAAATAAAATGCTAAAAGGATTCTTTCATGTACCAAAAGCGGTAAACGAGCCCGTAAAAAGCTACGCACCTAACTCACCAGAAAAAGCAGCTGTTCAGGCGGCTTATACCACATTGTGGAATTCTAAAATTGACGTTCCGTTATATATTGGAAGCGAAGAAATCAGAACTGGAAATACAAGAACAATGTCGGCTCCACACGATCACAAACACATCGTTGGAACTTATCACTTAGCTGAAAAACAACATATCGAAAAAGCAATTGCTAATGCTCTTGAATCAAGAACTGCATGGGCAAACATGGCATGGGAACAACGTGCTGCTATTTTCTTAAAAGCTGCTGAACTTATTGCAGGACCATACAGAGCACGTATTAACGCTGCTACAATGATTGGTCAGTCTAAAAATATACATCAGGCAGAAATTGATGCTTCCTGTGAATTGATTGACTTTTTACGTTACAACGTAGAATTCATGACTCAAATTTACGGAGATCAGCCAAAATCTGATTCTACAACCTGGAATCGTTTAGAATACAGACCTCTTGAGGGTTTTGTTTACGCGATTACTCCTTTTAACTTTACTGCTATCGCTGCAAATCTTCCTGCAAGTGCTGCAATGATGGGTAATGTTGTGATTTGGAAACCAAGTGACAGCCAGGTTTTTTCTGCAAAAATTATCATCGACGTTTTCAAAGAAGCGGGTGTTCCTGATGGGGTTATCAATGTTGTTTTTGGAGATGCTTTAATGATCACGGATACTATTTTGGCAAGCCGTGATTTTGCAGGAGTTCACTTTACAGGATCAACTCATGTATTTAAAGATATCTGGGCTAAAATTGGAGCGAACATCCATCACTATAAAACATACCCAAGAATCGTAGGAGAAACTGGTGGTAAAGATTTTATCATTGCTCACCCAAGCGCTAACGCAAAACAGGTGTCTACAGGAATTACTCGTGGTGCATTTGAATTTCAGGGTCAAAAATGTTCTGCAGCTTCAAGAGCGTATATCCCGCAAAGTTTATGGCCAGCTGTAAAAGAACAATTAATTGCTGATGCAAAATCTATGAAAATGGGTTCTCCGGAAGATTTCGGAAACTTTATTACAGCAGTTATTCACGAAGGTTCTTTTGATAAATTAGCAGGTTTTATCGATCAGGCTAAAAAAGATACTGATGCTGAAATTATCGTGGGAGGAAACTACGACAAATCTGTAGGTTACTTTATTGAGCCAACAATTATAGTAACTACAAATCCTAAATATACTACTATGGAAACCGAATTATTCGGACCGGTAATTACTATCTATGTATACGAAGATGCAAAATGGGAAGAGACTTTAGAATTAGTTGATACTACTTCTGAGTATGCTTTGACAGGAGCCGTATTTAGCCAGGATCGTTATGCTATTGAGGTAGCAACTACGAAATTGCAAAATGCTGCAGGTAACTTCTACATCAATGATAAACCAACAGGAGCTGTTGTAGGAATGCAGCCTTTTGGCGGAGCAAGAGCTTCAGGAACTAACGATAAAGCTGGTTCTGCACTGAACTTATTGCGTTGGGCTTCTCCTAGAACGATCAAGGAAACTTTTGTAACTCCGGAAGATTATAAATATCCTTTCTTAGGTTAATTTCTGATTTTAGAGTTAGATTTATAAAAAAGCCGCAAACTTCATTTTGAAATTTGCGGCTTTTATTTACCTATTGTTTTCTATGAATAGACTGCTTTATAATTGAAAACTTGAAATCGTATGAAAATCATCTATTTCTGTATTCTTCGCTCCTTTAAAAGTATCGTAATTAACCACAAGCAATTTGCCTTTATAAATGATGGTTTCACAAGGATTATCCAGTTGTCCGTCAGCACCGTCATTGTTCCCGTTTTCCCAAATTAAAGAAATCTTATTGGTATTTAAATTCAGTTGATGAACACTATTGTTCTCATAATTCGCTATAAAAATAGAATTTCTTTCCTTGTCATAAAAAAAGCCGTCGCAACATTTTAATTGATCAGAATCGAAAACGACTTTTTTCGATTTTATTTTACCTTCTTTTGTGAATTCAAATTTTGTAATCACACCATCACCAAAATTCCCTGCATACAAATCCCCTTTTTTGTCAAATGCGATACCATCAATACCAATTGTATTTTTCGTCACATCAGATTTTAAGGTAAACTCGCTCAGTAAATAATCTGCCTTTGTTTGCTTGTCGAGAATTATTTTTCCTTTATTTAAGTCTTTTAATGAAAAGCTGTAAATACCGCTTTTTCTCTTGTCTTCAAACAAAGCATCTGATATATAAACTCTGTTTTTTGACCATCTGACAGCTTCTCCAAAATTGAACCCTTCCACCAAAACTTCAGCATACTTAGGCTTTCCATTTTCGACAACGATCCGAATTAACCTTGAATAATCATCTTTGTATGCGAAATACTGATTATCCATTACATAAAGATTTCCATCAGGACCAAACTCCATTCCCATCGGATGCACTCGTTTGGTTATTGGATGAAGCGGTAATTGATCAAACCAGATTACCGGTTTGTCATTTTTATCGAAAGTTAAAATTTTAGCTCCATTTTTTTCAAACGAAGTAGGATTTAATACAGACAAATAAAGGTTTCCCTTTTTATCCAAAGCCATTCCGTCTGGTGTAGTGCAGGTCTCCCCTAAATCGGCAAACAAAGTTGGTTTAATTAATCTGGAAGTTTCATCGATTGTAATCTCTTGCTTTATTTTCTGCGAAAACATACTTAAAGAATAAACCGCCATTGCAATAGTCATTGCATTTTTAAAATTTGATTTCATATGATTCTGATTTTAAATTATTGTTGGTATTAATTAACTGCCTGTCCTGCTTCTCTCTTCTTCATTACCAGTTGTTCTTTGCTTTGGGGTACTCTTTTTATTTCCAATTTTATAAGATAAAGCAAGCTGAAAGGACTGATTATCATAGTAATTCTTACCTTCCTGGTAAACACCATTAACAACAGAACTTCTTTTTATTTTTTCAGTTTTAAAGATATCAGTGCCTCTTATCGAAATTTTCAAATCCTTATTCCATAAAAGATATTGGAACGCCAGCGAAAAAGAACTCATTTCTTTATTCGTATAAATTCCCTCTACACCAGGAAAACTGTACCAGTAACTTACATTAAAAAGTACTGTCTTACTGGTATTTAAATTAAAGTCATTATTGGTTGACAACCTGGAATTGAATCCGTTTTGCACTTTTTGTGCAACAGTTAAGCCGGACTTAGAAATAGCATAACTAAAATCGACCGCATTATTACTTGTCCACCATTTAAGTTTATCGAAAACGTAATTCTCCGAAATTCCATAACGTTGTGTGTCTATATAATTTTCACTTGTATGAAGAATTTCATTTGAAACAGGGTCAGCAATTGTAATTTCAGAAATTAAATTGTTCTCATAACTAAAATATAATTTACTCTCTATCTTTTTATAACTATAGATGAATTCAATATTATCAATAAATGCAGGTTGCAGAAACGGGTTTCCTTTAAAAGACTGAAAAGGGTTCCAAAAATGAGTATTAGGATTCAAATCTCTAAATTGAGGTCTTTCGATTCTTTTACTATAACTTAAGCTAAGAGTTGAATTATCATTGGCAGTATACGTCAAGTATGCTGTGGGGAAAAATTTAATATAATCCTTATCACTAGACTGGCTGAAACCTCCTGCGAAAATCTTTGTCTGCGTACTTTCTACTCTTAATCCAAATTGAGAATTCCAGCGGTCATTTATCTTTTTGCTTCCCGAAAAATAAACTGCTTGTATGTTCTCTAAATAGTCAAACTCACTTTGTCGTAACGGTAAATCTACAACCGGCAAATCTACTAAGCCGCTATTGAAAGCTGAAATATGATTCTTTGATTGTGAATTGGATACTTTACCACCAAAACTCAAAACTGCCCATTGCGTAGGATAATCAAAATCTAATTTTCCGGATAAGTTTGTTATACCCTGCACATTCCTGTTTATTCCTGCAAAATATTGCTGTGAATAAGGGGCTTCAACAACCGAAATACCATTATAAGTTCTATTATCTTCTGTTTGATAATTAAAATAATCCAGATTCAGAGTGATTTTTTTTCCTAAAGAATCAATTTTATACTCATTGTAAATATTTAATGAATTTATAGCGACTTTTAGTGCTGCTACTCCTCCATTCGACTTTAAATAGCTAGTCATCTCACCACTTGCATTGTCATAAACACCTGTAAAAGGAGTATCCGTAAATAACGGTTTAGAATTATTAAATAAAGTTTGACCTCCAATAGTCCATTTTGAAGTGACCTGATAATCAATACCAATATTGCCATATGTTCTGTCATTTATACTTTTATACGAGGAATTGGTATGCCATAACTCTGTCGGGGAATAAGTGTAATCATCCTGAATATTATATCTTTTACCCGACATATAATTTAAAGTTGATGTAATACTTAATTTATTTTTATTATAATTAAAATTCCCCATTAAAGCACCCTGACTGTAAAATCTTTGAAGATAAGTAGCTCCAACCAAGGCATTCCAGGAATCTTTTTTTGCCTTTTTTAATTTGATATTGACCAAACCACTTCTGCCCTCAGACTCATATTTCGCAGGCGGTGTCGTAATTACTTCTATACTTTTGATATTATCAGATGGAATTGATTTTAGATAATTAGCCAAATCTTCCTGAGAAAGTTGGATAATTTTATCATCGACCATAACCATTATAGTGCTTTTTCCTATCATAGTTATATTATCGTTCTGCACTTTTATTCCCGGAGTAACTCTAAGAGCTTCTAAAGCATCTCCTCCTGTGGCATTAATCGAATTTTCGACGTTAAAAACCAAACGGTCTACTTTTCTTTCAATCAGTTTCTTTTTCCCGCCAACTACAACCGACTCTAACTGAACACCGCTATCGATTGTTATAGTATCCAGGTCCAAAGCAGCTGTTATTGATAGGTTTTTAGAAAACAGAAGCTCGTTTCCCTGTCGAATTTCCAATATGTATTTTCCTTGTTTTGCGTTTAAAACAAAATCTCCTTTATCATTTGTAAGCTCATTCGTTTTATTTTGTGTGTCTTCTTCTATTAAGATAACTTCTGAAAAAACAACGGGTTCCTTTTTAGTAGTGACAACACTCCCCGAAATTCTAAACTGGGCAGACATTGATGCACAAGAGAGCATCAATAGGGCAATAATGTATTTTAATTTCATATCAAACTAAGATTTGTTTTTTAGGATGAATCATACTCCTTGTAGATTTTTGGACTAAAGTAATCCTGCAATCTCAATCTTAATCTGGCCGCAAATAAAAAGACCGCTTTTACATATGAAGAGTGCTTTTTCTAATAATAATGCATTCATGGGCCGAAATGGCGTTTTCATAAGCTAAAGACTATTATTTGACTCACGTAACCAGCCGGGCGTAGATATTTTACTAACTTGCCTCTTGATAAAAACACAATATGGATTTCATAAAAAACATAACCCCAAAAAGAATCTTAACCCATAGTATGTTTTGGCTTGTCTTTTTTATCATACATTTTGTGACAAAAAGTTTTGACTATAAAAAGTATGATGATCTGGTTTATATCTTTCTTGCCGAAACAATCATTCAGGCAATTGGAGCATATGTCTTGATTTATATTTTAATACCTAAGTTACTCATTCAAAAAAAATATGTTCTTTTTGTGATCCTATTTACGATTTGGCTGTATCTCGTTTTTGTGATGCTCATAACCTTCAAATATTTTTATCTGGAACCCAGATTCCCTGAGTATTATTTAGAATGGGATAAATGTCCTGACACATTAATTCAAAGATTAAGCAGTTTTAGATTGTTCTTTACAAAGGTTATTTGGTTGTTTTTCCCTGCTTCGGTTATCGGATTAATTCGTTTTTACAAAAATCAGCAACATCTTTCCAAAATAGAGGAGGAAAAAAAATCAATGGAACTCAAAACCTTAAAAAACCAGTTAAATCCTCATTTTCTATTTAATACTCTAAATAACTTATACGCTTTGACCTTAAAAAAAGACGATAAGGCGCCTGAAGTAATTGCGAAATTATCTGAAATTCTGGATTTTGTTTTATACCGCTGTAACGAAGATTATGTTTCTATCGAAAAAGAAATTACCTTAATCGAAAATTATATTGCACTAGAAAAACTCCGCTATAGCGAAGACAGACTAGACATTTCATTCGGTACAAATATTGAAGTCAGCAATAAAATATCTCCTTTAATCATATTGACTTTTATCGAAAATGCCTTTAAACACGGCGTAATCAATGAAACCGAAAAAGCGACAATACAGTTAAGTTTAGAAAGTAAACCGCAACAGATCATTTTTACTATTGAAAACACAAAACCACAAAATGGAACTGCAAAAAAAACAGATAAATCACAAATTGGGCTCGAGAATGTCCGAAAACAATTGAGCTTACTCTATCCCCAAAAACACTCTTTGGAAATTATAGAAGATCAAAAAAAATTCTTCATTAAATTGACACTAACTGTTTAATTTTTCACATGAAATACAAATGCATCATCATTGACGACGAACCTCTGGCGAGAGAATTAATTACCTCTCACCTGCTGAATTTTGAGAATTTCGAGCTAATCGATTCGTTTGAAAATGCCCTAAAAGCCTATACCTTTTTAGAAACCAATACCGTTGATTTAGTTTTTCTGGATATTGAAATGCCCTTACTAAAAGGAAACGATTTTCTGAAAAAACTAAAAAATCCACCAAAGGTAATTTTCACAACTGCTTATCGGGAATATGCCATTGAAGGATATGAACTTAATGTTATAGACTATCTTCTAAAACCCATAACTTTTGATCGCTTTTTTGTGGCTATCGAAAAATTCAAACAGTTCCAAAATCCAAAAGAAGGCACAAAAACAATTCCTGAAAATCATATTTTTGTAAGCAGTGGCAGCAAAAATATCAAAATTGTATTTGATGAAATTCTATTTGTCGAGAGCCTGAAAGATTACATAACGATTCACCTCGAAAATGGAAAATCGCATCACATCAAACAGAATATATCTGTTTTTGAAAAACAGTTAGATTCTGATTTTATTCGAATTCATCGTTCTTATATTATTCATACCAGAAAACTAACGGCCTATTCTAAAAACGAAGTCGAAATAAATGGCGTTGAGATCCCGATTGGAAATAGCTATAAAGAAAATTGGCTGAATCATTTGGACACTATTATTCTCAAATAAAAAAGCCGGATCTTTTCATAAGATCCGGATTTTGTTTAGGAAACTTTATTATTTCAAAATCGGGATTTTTACAAAACTGTTGTTGTACCATTTTACCTTTAAGGACTCTTTTGCATCTTTGATCGTTTCTTCGGCAACTACTTTTCCGGTTCCGTAATTAAGCTCTGAAAAAGGATTTTTATTGACATTTAAAACCACCAGCAAACGACTTCCTTTATTTAATTGTTTGCTTACCAAATGTGTATTCGAAAAAGGAATTGTTACTATTTTATTGGGTTTTAAAAGGTTTCTTTTCGTGATGTCTTTTGCATAACTGGCGCGCCCTAAGAAATAAGACAAATGAAAATATTCTCCGTTTGGCATTACTTCATATAAAGTAACTCCTATGTCCATATCATTTTTGTTGATACTCGCTTTTATCTCGCCTACGAATGATCCGTTAATCAAAATTGGCTCTTCAAGCGGATCACTTATAAAAACAAATCCGTTACTGGTATCAATTTCTTTTCTGATAATGGGATCAGGATAGTAATCGTTATTTTGAATTTGCCTGTCAGCAAAATCAACTTCCTGATACAGGTACTTTTTCTGTATTGGTTTCTTATCTGTTAATGCATAAAATTTCCCTGATTTTTTAGCCGTCAAATACATCTTGAGGAAACTATTGCTCATTTTATCAAGAGACGGAGCACTTCTCCATTCATTGGCCCCCATTACCTCATAGTTAATTTTGTCTTTGAGTAGCTCTGGTTTAGTTCCGTTTTTTAAAATATAATCAAACCACTGGTATGTTATATTTTTAATATTTATTAATGCCGTTGCATCAACCTTGTAGTCATACAGAACCGTTTCTCCGCCAACCTGTGCCCCAAAATGGCCATATGGGCCAATAATAACATACACCGGATTTTGCGGATTGTATTTCTGAAGTTCCCGAACATAATACAAACTTGAATTTTGAGAATCGTTGTAATATCCGTCAAAAGCCAATACAGGAATATTAATTTGTTCAAATTGTTTTCCGTAAGGTGCCATTTTCTGCCAGTATTCATCAAATGACGGATGCTTTATCCATCGTTGAAACAACCTGTTGGGGCTTCCGTCTATACTATCCATTTTTTTATAGGCAACTCCGGTTTCCCAACATTTAAACATCATTTTTCTAAATCGCGGTCTGTCATTTCCGGTCACAGTATCCAGAGACTTATTGTTGCCAACATAAAAAGACCATTCATAATTAGGGTTTACAAATACGTTATTTTCCATTGGCAAACCCATTCCCGGCCTGTTGGCAACGTAAGGAACAATAGTTTTAAGCGCCGGATGCATTTTTTTGCAGGCCGCCCATTGTGTAAATCCGTTGTAGCTGCCACCATACATTCCTACACTTCCGTTACACCACTCTTGTTTACTGATCCAATCAATAACATCATATGCATCGCTGCCATCATTTTCATAAGGAAATATTTCACCCGGACTAAATCGCTTACCCCGTGAATAGGCCATAACACCAACGTAACCATGATCTGCCGCTTCTTTTAAGGACTTGAGGTCTCTTCCTTTGTCCCTAACATAAATAGTATATTGAAGCAATACAGGTTCCGGGCCGGAAACTCCTTTTTTTCGCACCACGATTGTAGAGATAAATGCACCGTCCCGTGTTTCTATCATCACGCTGTCCTGAATAGCATAAGCACTTTTTAAATCTTCTGATGTAGTTATACTGGTCTCTTGTGAAAATGTATTTAATACTATGAAAATAAGAAATATAAAACTTAAAATTGGTTTCATTGAATGGTTTTTAAAGGTGGTTTTATTTAAAGCCTGGTCATTTTAACGGGAATTCATTCGATCTGAACAAAGCATATGGCCTCTCTACAACTAATAGAATTAGTTATAAGTATTAAGAATACTATTTAAATAGATGAATTATTAGATCCCGTTCCTGTTTTTGAACTTGACGGATTGGCGGTTTGATACTTCTAATAGTTCTCCGGTTTTTAGTTTTACTTCTAATCTGCCGCTATCTGTTGTATTGATTGCCTGAATGTATTTTATATTTATAATTTCTGTTCTGTTGATTCTGAAGAAAATCTTTTCATCCAGCATTTCTTCCCATTGTCGGAGTGAACGTCTTTGAAGCGCTTTTTTATCCTGAAAAAAAAGCCTGGTGTAATTCTCCAGTGATTCAATTAAATAAATTTCATCCAGCCGAATAAAGAATCGTTTTTCTCCATCTTTAATAAAAATTTTTCTGTCTTCTGCAGCAGCATTATCTGAGGATTTTGATCTTAAAGCAGCTCTTATTTTTTCGATTGCTTTTGCAAAACGTTCCTCTCTTATTGGCTTCATTAAATAATCTAAAGCATTTACTTCAAATGCCTGCACGGCATATTGATCGTAGGCTGTAACAAATAAAACTGCCGGAACATGATCTAAAGACTCCAATAAATCGAAACCCGATTTTTCAGGCATCTGAATATCGAGAAAAATTAGATCAGGCATTTCTGACTCTATTAAACCCTTTGCTTCGTCAGCATTTTCGGCCTCACCTATAAGAACAAAATCATCGTATAATTGTAATGTTCTCTTTAGTTCTTCCCGCGACAGACGTTCATCGTCTACTATAATAACTTTTATCTTTTTCATTTCGACGGAATTAAAATAGTTGCCAAAACAGTTTCGTCTTTCATTTCTTTAATTTCAAAAGAAGCCTTTCCGTTATAGTGCAGTAACAGCCTTTCTTTCAGATTTTTTAAACCTATACCGGCATCTTTAATTTCTTTGCTTAGCTTACCTGAGTTTTGAACACTAATTTTTATAAAATTATTTTCCTCCTCTACTTTTACACGAATAAAACCTCCGGTTTTTCTTCTCTCGATTCCGTGTTTTATCGCATTTTCAACCAGCGTCTGAATACTTAAAGGCAAAATCGAATATTGCGATGCAGCTGCATTAATCTCAATTTGTATTTGCAGACGTTCCTCAAATCGTATTTTCTCTAATTCCAGATAATCCCTGACAAGATCAATTTCATCATTCAGAGAGATTAATCGTCCAACATTACTGTTTAACGAATTTCTTAGTAACTCAGATAAAAGATCAATTGCTCTCCTGGCCGAAGACGGATTTTCTAACACTAGAAATTTTATATTATTCAGTGAGTTAAAAAAGAAATGCGGATTAAGCTGTGCGCTCAGGTTATTAAGTTGTGCCTCTTTTATCATCATCAACAATCGGGCGTTTTCCTTCACCGTTTCTATTTCAAGTCTTGAATAATGATAAAGATGATATGCCAATACCCAAATCGACATTAATCGGGTGCCTGTTATAAAAATCTGCAATTGTGTTGATTTGAAAAATGCTATAAATGAAATTGGATTACTTTTTAGAATAAACAAACGCACCAGATAAAGTTTACCAACAATCAAAAACATATACAGGAGGGAAAGCACCAAAATGCTTATTGCAATTTTCGGAACCAATATTTTTAAATTTAATTTATTCCATCCCCTTTTTAAAGCAAATTTTCTATAAATATTCGTCATTGTAATACCAATCGATACATCGAGTATTAAATCTACTACACCAAGTTTCCAGATAAAATTTCCAGCCAAGAAAGCCGAAAATCCCCAATATAAAGAAGTGGTAATCCATCCGATAAGCTGAATTTTCCAATAGGTCGATATTCTTGTAGCTATTTTCAATAAATATAAAGTATTAGTGCTTGAGTAAAGGTATTCCTCTAATAAAGAATGAGCAAATAAAAGTACAGGAACGCAAAATAACAGAGATCGAATGAAGTTTATTCGCGAATTGCTTTTTTTCAATTAAAAATAAATCACTCAAAAACAATCTTTTACACATTCAACCCTAAAAACAGAGCCTTCTTTGATATGACATCTGATTTTTGCAAAACCACACTTTTGTAATACTTTTCTCGCTGTGTTGATTATCAACACTATAGGTATTTAAAAAATCCTATTCTGTTACTTTAAAAACTTATTGTACCCTTATAAAATTTCGTGTCCTCTTAAATTTACATCCTGATTAATTGTATAAAAGAATACATAATACTGAATTAAGAAACAAAACCCTAAATCACCTATTTAAAGAAAAGAACATGAAAAATTTACAAAACACACCTGCAATAATCGTAGAAGCTAAAAGTATTGGACATCCGATAAATTTTAAATGGAATAAAAAAAAGACAGAACATTTTTTAGATCCGGCTGAAGGAAATGATGAGATTGAAAATGCTTTAATACATATTAATCATAAAGCTTCAATAGGCCTGACAGCTGCCTTACTGGAATGGGTATATTGGCGTTACACGGGATACAGCAAAATGCACAATGACGTACAAAAACGAATCGAAGCACTTTGGTGTTCGATTGAGAATATAGAAAACACAAAACCGCTGCTTTTTGATACCAATTTTGACATACCTGCATCTGGTAATATAGACGGACCTTTATGGATCACACTTATGAATGTAAGAATGGCTGATGTTATGTATAGAAAAGGTTCTTATTTTCTTCAAAGTGAACTTATCGGGCTGATATTATTGACACGCCATATCACACCCCGAAAAAAAGTTTTTGATAAATGGTTTAATAGAACAATAACAGCCTTAAAACGAGAGTATCCATGTCAATACACTAATGATAGCTTAGACGAAACAGATGAAGCAGTTTACGACTCATCAAATGAGCCTGTAATTTGCCGTGATTTTTTCTTTGATGCGGAATTCGAATGCACGAAAGAAGCCTCAGAAAAAGCCCTTGCCGATTTTGTCGAAAATATAGATTCTAAGTCTAATCCGTTTTTGGATATATCCCGAAAAGCATCGTAATTATAGTTTACTTAAAAAAAATCACCCCACAAACTTCAGCTATTTTTGAAATTTGTGGGGTTTGTTATGTGACAAAAAGAGAATAATTAAAATTTATTTTCTACTTCTGCGGCTTGCAGCATCAGATAATGCAAGTCAGTATTTTTTACAAAAGGTTTCAAAAGTTCACTTCCGGGACCAAACATGGCCAACTCAACATAATCTGCAGAATGATCCATACTGATCCAGCCTACAGAATTTATTTTTCCCTGCATTTCAGCGAAAGCTTTATAAGGTAATTTTTTATAGTTGTATAGTCCGTCTTCCTTGTGCAATCCGTCATAATAACTCAGTACCATTTTTGCATCTTCATCGGAAACTGAATGTCCATTTGCCTTTTCTATGATTTCCTTTACTTGCGAAACAGAAGATTCAGGTTTTATCTGATTCAAAATCCACTCATTGGTCTGCGTATATTTCTGGATGCTATCAAAATTGTCATTGGCATTTTTACCATAAATAATCCCCGGATTGGCATTTCCGTGATCTGTAGTAATAATGACCAGTGTTTCTTTGTCTTTTTCTGCAAAATCTATTGCAATTTTTACCGCTTCATCAAATTCAATCTGATCATTGATCAAACCTGCAATATCATTTCCGTGTGCAGCCCAGTCGACTTTACCACTTTCTATTTGCAAGACAAACCCATTTTTATGATTCTTCATTCGGTCAATGGCTTTCTGTGCCATTTCTGCCAAACTCGGAATTGTTTTCTTCAGGTTCTCATCACTATTTCTGTCTACATAATACGGAACAGCATCATCTGCAAACACACCCAAAATAGGCTTAGAGTCAGAAGCGGCATCCATATCAGATCGCGTTTTTACAACCTGATATCCTTTTGCTTTAAAAGCAGCAAACATATCTTTTTTGTCTTTTCTGGATTCAGGACTAAAATAGTTTGAACCTCCGCCCATCATCACATCAAAACCAAGATCTAAATATTGTTCAGCAATATCATCCTGCGCATTTCTGCTTTTACTGTTTACGCAAAAACCGGCCGGAGTTGCATGCGTAATAGGAACGGTCGTAACACAGCCCGCCATTTTTCCTGATTTTTTGAACTTTTGCCAAATAGGCAAATGAGGTTCACCTTGCGGACTCACATTCAAAGCACCATTATTGACACGAAATCCCCCACCCCAAGAAGAACTTGCTGCCGAAGAATCCGTAACAATAGAACTGGCAGAAGCTGTATCCATTAAAGCTCTTGAAACTCTGTTGTCTTTGTATAGTTGTATCCAATTAGAACCTCTTCCTGTTTTTCTGTTCAGGAACAAATCAGTCATATTTAGAGTTCCGGTACTCATTCCGTCACTCACTAACAGAATAATATTTTTGGCTTTCTTATTTTTATTTACACTTTCTAAATCTAAAATATTTGCAGCACTCTGAAACGGATTCATAACTGCGGCTCCAATTGTAAACAAAGAGCCATTTCTAAAGAACTTCCTTCTATCCATTATTACTTTTTATTAGTATTTTCAAAGATAAAGAAATACAGCCAACCACAAAATTATCATTATGTTATGATAATTCACCCGGATCAGAGGGCACTAAAAAAGCAAAAACCCAACAATAATTCACAAAGTAATTATTGTCAGGTCGTTTATTTATTAGCAGTCGGTAAATTAAACCACAAACTTCAGAGGCAAATGCACTACTTTTTTAGTTTCAAAAAATTCGTCTTCAAAAATCGTAGACAAATCATATAAAGTTGCTTTTGGAAAATCTTTTAATTCTTCGGCCAAATCTCCACCTTTTAGGTATAAAATTCCATTTTTCAATGTATGCTTGTGTTGCTTTTTGATTTTATTGCTAATCCAGGAAACAAAATCAGGCATATTCGTCACAGCACGGCTCACGATAAAATCGAAATCACCTTTTACCAATTCAGCACGTTTTTGTTCCGCTTTTACATTCTTTAATTCTAATGCATCTACAACACCCTGAACCACTTTTATTTTTTTTGCAATAACATCAATCAGGTAAAAACGTGTTTCCGGAAAAAGAATTGCCAAAGGAATTCCGGGAAATCCGCCACCGGTTCCAACATCCAGAACAGTCGCTCCGGGCTCAAACTTCATGATTTTTGCAATTCCAAGCGAATGCAAAATGTGTTTTGTATATAACGCATCAATGTCCTTACGGGAAATCACATTGATTTTTTCATTCCAATCGTGGTATAAAAAGTCTAATTTTTGAAATTGTTCGATCTGAATGTCAGTCAAATCAGGAAAATATTTCAATATCTCATCCATTGCTCTAATTTTTTAACAAAAGTACTACTTTAGAGTTGAAATATTTAACTCAATTTTGCAAATTGAAAATTTATAATAATTACCTTTGAAAACTATTTAAATTAATTATGAATAACACTGCGCCTACTTTTGCTAAGCAAGATAATCTGAAGTTCTTCAGAACTCTTAACTCTCGAGTAAACAATTACTTCAAAGAGAACAACATTCAGAAAACTGGAAACTGGAAGCTGCATTTAAAAGCCGTTATTCTTTTCGCCGTTTTCCTTACACCTTACTTTTTGATACTAACTCTTGAAATGCCATTTTGGGCACAATTGTTACTCAACATTCTTATGGGAGTTGGAATGGCCGGAATTGGAATGAACGTGATGCACGACGGAAACCACGGATCTTATTCTTCTAAATCATGGATTAATAAAATCATGGGCGGAAGTATTTATGTTTTAGCCGGAAACGTACACAACTGGCAAGTACAGCACAATGTACTTCACCATACCTATACTAATATTCACGGTCACGATGAAGATCTAGATGCCGGAAGAATTATTCGTTTTACACAAAATGCGGAATGGCATCGTTTTCATAAATTTCAACATTATTATTCTTTCTTTTTATATGGATTGTTGACTTTCAATTGGGCTTTGACAACTGATTTTAAGCAAATGAAAAATTACCTGAAAAGAAAATTATCTTACGGAGCGCCTCAAAGTCCAACTAAACTTTGGACGGTTTTGGTCATCACAAAAATAATCTACGTTTTAATCTGGATGGCTTTGCCAATGATTTTAGGCGTTGCATGGTGGAAAGTTGTTATTGGCTTTTTTGTAATGCACTACACAGCGGGATTAATCCTGAGTATTGTTTTTCAATTGGCACACGTAGTGGAGGAAACTTCAAATCCGGTTCCTAATGAAGAAGGAGAAATGGAAAATACCTGGGCGATTCACCAATTATACACAACCGCTAATTTTGCTCCAAAAAATAAAGTAGTCAACTGGTTTACCGGAGGATTAAATCACCAGATCGAGCACCATATTTTTCCAAATATCAGTCATATTCACTACGGAAAAATTGCCGAAATTGTAAAACAGACCGCAATCGAATGCAACTTGCCTTATCATGAATTCAGAACTATGAGAGGAGCCATTATTGCACATTACAAGCATTTGAAAGATCTTGGAATGAAACCAGAACTAGCATAACAGAAAAAAATCTATTAATAATTAACCTTCCTTAATTGAAGTTGAAATTAAGGACATTCAAAATTTTTATAATGAATCACATTCTTTCAGACAGAATCAACAACTTAGCGACATCACAAACCTTGGCAATGGCTGCTTTAGCACGTGAATTAAAAGCACAGGGAAAAGACATCATCAGTTTAAGTTTAGGTGAACCAGATTTTAATACACCGGACTTTATTAAAGAAGCTGTTAAAAAAGCAGTAGACGAGAATTACAGCACTTATTCTCCGGTAGAAGGTTATTTAGAATTGAGAGAAGCAATTTGTAAAAAATTCAAAAGAGACAATAATTTAGAATACAAACCATCACAAATTGTAGTTTCTACAGGAGCAAAACAATCTTTATACAACATTGCACAAGTAATGTTAAATGATGGTGACGAGGTTATTTTACCTGCCCCTTACTGGGTTTCTTATTTCGAAATCGTTAAACTTTCAGGTGGAGTTCCAGTTGAAGTTCCAACATCTGTAGATACTGATTTCAAAATTACACCGGAACAATTAGAAGCTGCCATCACACCAAAAACAAAAATGATGTGGTTCAGTTCTCCTTGTAACCCATCAGGATCTGTTTACAGTAGAGAAGAGCTTACAGCTCTTGCAAAAGTGTTAGAAAAACATCCAAATATATATGTAGTTGCTGACGAGATCTACGAGCACATCAATTTCTCAGGAACTTTTTGCAGCATCGGTTCAATCCCGGGAATGCTAGAAAAAACAATCACTGTAAACGGAGTTGCAAAAGCATTTGCTATGACAGGATACAGAATTGGATACATTGGAGCTCCGGAATTTATCGCAAAAGCGTGTACAAAAATTCAGGGACAAGTAACTTCAGGAGCAAATTCTGTAGCGCAACGTGCTACAATTACTGCTGTAGAAGCTGACCCAAGCGTATTAAACCACATGGTTCAGGCTTTCCATAGCCGTAGAGACTTAGTAGTTGGATTATTAAAAGAGATTCCAGGTGTAAAAATCAACGTTCCTGAAGGAGCATTTTATGTTTTCCCGGACGTTTCTTCTTTTTTCGGAAAAACACTGAAAGGAACTGAAATCAAAGATGCAAATGACTTGTCAATGTACCTTTTAGGCGAAGCAAACGTAGCAACTGTAACGGGAGACGCTTTCGGAAATCCAAATTGTATCCGTTTCTCTTACGCAACAAGCGACGATATCCTAAAAGAAGCTTTACGCAGAATCAAAGAAGCTTTGACAGTATAACATAAACAATTTTTATTAAAACGGCTTAAGGTTTAAAGTTTCATCACTTTATACTTTGAGCTGTTTTTTTTATGCGGTTATTTATGGGATTTCCGCCACGGCGGACAGGCTATTCGCTCCAAGTCCTCGCACTTCCTTTGTCAGGCTGTGGGCTACCCGCTATCCCTCACGCAAAAAAGCAAACGAGAGGTTTATCATTTCAAAAAAAATCAAAATAAAAAAGCATTCAATTTCAATTCGCTTGATATGTAGAAAAAAGAACTTTCAAGATTCCCATTCTAACAATTTGTGTAATTTGTGGTTTAAAAAAACTTGCCTCAAAAATTTTCCTTCCAATAAATTTATATAATTCGTGCAATTCGTGGCGAAAAGAAAGAAACTTTCAAAATTCCCATTCCACAATTTTATAAAACACCCGTTGTAATTCTATAAGACATAAAGTTTTATAAAATCTCAACTTTGTATTATACTTTAATTATAAAAATTATTTATTATGATACATACAGATGAAACCACAGAAAAAGCAGTAAGCACATTAAACGGATTAATCTCAATTTTGGAAGATGGAAAATTAGGATATACAAATGCTGCTGAGCACGTAAGCAGCCCGGCTATTAAAACTGACTTTTTAGATTATGCCCGTGAGCGCGCACTTTTTATTGTAGAAATACAAGACCAAATCAATAAACTCGGTAAATCAACCGATACTGCAGGCGGAGGTCCGTTAGGAGCAATACACCGTGCCTGGATCGATATCAAATCCTCTTTTACAAGTGGCGATACTGAAGCCATCATTAATGCTTGTATTTCAGGAGAAGAAGCTGCTATTGAAAAATATAAAATGGCTTTAGAACACAACCACCTTGACAGTAACCAGATTGCAGTTGTTTCAAAACAATTGAACAGTATCGAAAATACGCTGGCTAAAATTAAAGCAAAAAAATTGTCATAATATTTGGCACTATATTTTTGAGAAGGAAAACTACTTGGTTAATAAACTAAGTAGTTTTTTGTTTTTAGTAAATCTCAAATTCTATATTTTTATCTCCAATACATAAAACAAAAATTTATCAAAAAATGAAAAAAGTAATTTTAGATCTGGCAGTAACATTAGACGGTTTTATTGAAGGCGTTAACGGAGAAACTGATTGGTGCATTATGGATGATGATATGGATTTTGATGGTTTCATATCCAGTATAGATACTATTTTTTACGGCAGAGTCAGTTATGATATGTGGGGAAATTATCAACCGGACGAAACTGCAAGTCCAGATGAAAAATCACTTTGGAAAAATGTACACTCAAAGAAAAAATACGTTTTTTCAAAGCAAAACAAAAAAGATGACAATGCCATTTTTATAAGTTCTGACATTGCTGCGAAGATACATGAAATCAAAAAACAGCCCGGAAAAGATATTTGGTTATATGGCGGAGCGAGCCTCATCAAAACATTTATTCAACTAAACCTTATTGATACCTATCGAATATCAGTTCATCCAATTGCTTTAGGAAATGGCAAACCACTATTTGAAAATTTAAAAGAACGAATAGATTTAAGGTTACTTAAAACAAATATTTTCAAATCAGGAGTTGTACAGCTTATTTATGAACCTGCAAAATAAATTCAAAACCTTAGACAGCATCATTCTATATAAGTTAACTATTTCAAAAAAAGTCACTTCAGCATTAGCAAACTCGAATTATTTATAAGAACTTTGCAAACTTTTTTGGGCGAGAACTCAAAAGCATAAAGTTTTAGAAATAAATAATTTATCATCAAGTCGATGAAGAAAAAGATCGAAATATTAGCTCCAGCTAAAGATTTAATTGGAGGAATGGCTGCCATAAATAGTGGTGCCGATGCTGTTTATATTGGTGCTCCACAATTTGGTGCGCGTTCTAATGCCAACAATTCAATCGAAGATGTCGCAGCATTGGTACAATATGCACATTTATTTAATGCTCAGGTTTTTGTGGTAATGAATACCATTTTGTACGACAATGAACTGGAAACGTGCCGTAAAATGATCTGGGAATTATACGACATTGGTGTTGATGCCCTGATTATTCAGGATATGGCAATCATGGAAATGGACTTACCTCCTATCGTACTTCACGCCAGTACACAAGCCAACAATCGCGACGCAGATAAAATTAAATTCCTGAAAGATGCCGGAATCAAACGTGTGGTTTTGGCACGCGAATTGAACCTGCATCAAATTAAAACGATTTATGACGAGGCGGATGTTGAATTAGAATTTTTCGTGACCGGAGCTTTGTGTGTTTCTTTCAGCGGAAACTGTTACATGAGTGTAGCCAACGGAGAACGCAGCGCCAATCGTGGTTCCTGTGCTCAAAACTGTCGTTTGCCTTATAACTTAATCGACGGAAACGGAGAAACCTTAATCAAAAACAGTCACTTACTTTCTATCAAAGATTTAGATATTTCAGATCAGATCCCAAATCTTATCGAAGCCGGAATTGTTTCTTTTAAAATCGAAGGAAGATTAAAAGATGTAGTTTACGTTAAAAACAACGTATCTTTTTTACGTCAAAAACTAGACAGTTATTTAGAAGGAGCCGGAAGCGAAAAATACATGAAAGCTTCATCTGGAACTTGTACTTATACTTTCGATTCTTCTTTAAACAGAACTTTCAACCGTGGTTATACCGATTATTTTGTAAACGATAGAAATCACAGTATTGGTTCCTGGGAAAGTCCTAAATCAAAAGGACAATATATTGGTAAACTTATCCGAACTGTTGGAAATGCATACGAAATCGAAAACGGTGAATTACTAAACAACGGCGACGGACTTTGTTTCATCAATGAAAACAACGAAGCCGACGGAATCTACGTCAACAAAGCCGAAAACGGTAAAATATATCCAAACGTTCTAAAAGAAGTAAAAGACGGAACTTTTATTTACAGAAACAATGACGCTGCTTTTATCAAAATTGTAGAAAAAGAACATAGTGCTGTTCGAAAAATCAGCACCACTTTATTGCTTACAGAAACCGAAATTGGTTTTGAATTAATCGTAACCGACGAGGACGGAAATGTAAGCATTGTTACTTTAGAGCATTCAAAAGAAACAACTAAAAATAACGAATCGATTGAAGAAAACATCAAAACACAATTAGCAAAAACAGGTTTTACCCCTTACAATGCTGATGAGATAAATGTGATGTTTACCCAAAACTGGTTCCTTCCTATTTCAAAAATCAATGAAATGAGGAGAACTGTTTACGATCAATTAACTGAAATTCGTTTAAAAAATTACAAACGCGAAGAACACCAATTGGTAAAAACATCGCATCCTTATCCTGAAACGAAACTAGATTTCATGTACAACGTTTCGAACAAGACGGCACGTAAATTCTACGAGCGTCATGGCGTAACCGAAATCGAAAAAGCTTTCGAATTGCAATGGGATCCGGGTAAATCACGCGTGATGACCACTAAATATTGCATCAAATACGAATTAAAAAAATGCCCGATACACCAAAAAGACATCATGGGTGTCAAAGTAAAAGAACCTTTGGTTTTAAAACAAGGTGAGCTCGAATACAAACTAAAATTCAACTGCAAACCTTGCGAAATGGAAATCTGGGAAAAAGATGCTGAATTCGAAATCGAAGAAGATCAGTTTCATTAAAAATACAAAAGCGATACTTTTTTAAGGAAAGTATCGCTTTTTTTATTTATTTTTTCTTTGAACTTTTGTTTTTTACTGCAGCTTTAGGTTTTGCAGCGGTTTTGGGTTTCGTATCTTTTTGTCCCGCCTTTTGTTCTATTTTTTTTCTTTGCTTTTCCTCCTGTTCTAGTCTTTCTCTTTCTTTTTGTCTTTCCCTTTCGTTATAAAAGTTCACAACCAATTCGATGTCATCATATTTATATTCTTTATCCTCTATTTTTTTAGCGATATCAGGGCTGTCACTAAAATAATAAACGCCAAAATTTCTAAAAAAAACATTAAACCCGGCAGATAAACCATTTGAACTCACAGAGACCAATGTAGGATAATCTTCATTACTTCTTTTCAGATAATGATTCACTTCTTTACTCACCACTTGCATCTTGGCTTCTTTTATCTTTTCATTTGTCTCTTCATCTTTTACCTTAACATTTTTTATTCCGTATTCCAGACCGCCTAAATACAAAGACAATTTTCCACTAATCGTTTTACATAGCCAGTTTTCCTTAATAACCTTAAAATCTGCACCTTTCTTCTTGTATACTTTCGTTTTCGTCCATAAAAAAGTATACGACAACTTTTTTTCTGCGTCAAAAATCTGAATTGAATCGATCTCGCTGGCAGCATATTTTTCATTCTTCTCTCCTACTTTAATTTTCACTTTTTTGTCAGCAAAATCCGGGAAATGAAGTATACCGCTAACTGTTTGTTTATCTTTTTTAAAAATTAAAGCATCTGCTTTCTGCTGGCCTAATCCAAATCTGTATATAACGATCTGAGAATTTGCTACTGATGTAATGAACAAGACACTCATCACTAAAAAAAATTTTAATTTCATTCTTTTGGGGTTTTATTTGTAAGCCAGCAAATATATAAATATAGAATGGCTTTAAAAGAAGTTTTGAATAAGTCAACTCTGAAGTTATGCTTTAATTATTAACAAAAATTTCCCTCACAAAAAACCGCTGTCTTGAATTGCCTCCAGCTAAAGTTCGAGACAATTCAAGATAAATCTGCACAATCTGCGTGAGACACTTTGTACCTTTTTTTGAACTTAAAACAAAAGCTTTGCATTCTTCGCGTAAATCTTTGCATTCTTTGCGGTTAAAACCATTTTTCTGTACTTTTACTACTCAAACAATACAACACTCCAAAATGAAAATACTACTCCTGGGTTCTGGCGAATTAGGCAAAGAATTTGTCATAGCTGCACAAAGAATCGGACAAACCATAATTGCTGTTGATAGTTACGAAGATGCCCCGGCCATGCAAGTCGCACACGGATTTGAAGTCATCAATATGCTCGACGGTGAAGCGCTTGACCGAATTGTAGCCAAACACCAACCCGATTTTATAGTTCCTGAAATAGAAGCCATTCGTACCGAACGTTTTTACGATTACGAAAAACAAGGCATTACGGTAGTTCCTTCGGCGAAAGCAGCCAACTTTACCATGAATCGTAAAGCCATTCGTGATTTAGCTTCAAAAGAATTAGGATTAAAAACAGCGAAATACCAATACGCAACTTCTGCCGAAGAATTGAAAAAAGCCGTTCAGGAAGTTGGAATTCCATGCGTGGTAAAACCATTAATGTCATCTTCGGGAAAAGGACAATCGACTATAAAAACCGAAAGTGATATCGAAAAAGCATGGCAATATGCCGTTGCAGGTTCGCGTGGCGATGTTATCGAAGTGATTGTAGAAGCATTTGTTGATTTTCATTCAGAAATTACACTTCTGACGATTGCACAAAATAATAATCCAACTCTATTTTGTGCACCAATTGGACACCGACAAGAACGCGGCGATTATCAGGAAAGCTGGCAACCCGCTTTAGTTTCAGAAAAAGATTTATACGAAGCACAGGATATGGCCGAAAAAATCACCGAAGCCCTTGGCGGAGCAGGACTTTTTGGTGTTGAATTCTTTTTAACGAATGACGGCGTTTATTTCTCTGAACTTTCTCCTCGCCCACACGATACCGGAATGGTAACTTTAGCCGGAACGCAAAATTTTAACGAATTCGAATTGCATTTACGTGCGATTTTAAGCCTTCCTATTTTCGAAATCACACTTGAAAAAGCCGGAGCAAGTGCCGTAATTTTAGCGTCTGAAGATTCAACAAATCCTACTTTTAGCGGAATCGAAAAAGTAGCCGCTTTACCCAAAACCGATTTTAGAATTTTTGGAAAACCAACTTCAAGACCCTATCGCCGAATGGGAGTTGTATTAAGCTATGATTCATTGGCAACTCCAATCGAAGAACTTGTCGAACGCGCTAAAGCAACTTCTAAATTAATAACCGTAAACTCTTAAAAATGAAAAAAGCACTCTTTATAGTATTCCTATTTGTTGGAATCGCAACTCAGGCTCAGGATAAAAAAACAACCGAAAAACCTCAAATTATAGAAACAGCTTGTGGCGAATGTCAATTTGGAATGAAAGGAAAAAGCTGTGATTTAGCCGTTCGCATTGACGGAAAACCTTATTTTGTTGACGGAACAACTATTGACGAACATGGCGATGCACATGCCGAAGATGGTTTCTGTAATAAAATCCGCAAAGCTACTGTTACCGGAAAAGTAGAAAATGGTCGTTTTAAGGCGACTTCATTCACTTTGATAAAAGAAAAATAATGGAGCTGATCCTTGAAAATATCGCCAAACACGTTTCGCTGACCCCAGAAGAACAAGCTCATTTTTTATCTAAAACGGAAACACATACTTACAAAGCCAAAACTATTTTATTAAGCGCGGGAGAAGTGTGCAAACATTCCTATTTTGTAAATTCCGGAATTTTAAGAAGCTTCAATATCAACGATAATATTGTCGAACATGTCCTTTCATTTGCCTGCGCAGGTTGGTGGATGAGTGATATGTACAGTTATTTTTCGCAAAAACCGGGACAGCTTTTTATTGAAGTTTTAGAAGATGCAGAATTAGTTTCCTTGTCCAAAGAAAATCAGGAACAATTGTTTCACGACATTCCAAAATTAGAGCGCTTTTTCAGAATTCTAATCGAAAATTCATTGGTCGCCAATCAACAGCGTTTAATGGATAATCTAAGTTTACCTGCCGAAGAACGATTTGAAAAATTTTGCGCAAAATACGGAACATTAGTTCACAAAGTTCCTCAAAAGCAAATTGCTTCTTTCATTGGCGTAACACCTGAATTTTTCAGTAAAATGAAAGCAAGGCTTTTGAAAAAATAGTTTTTATAGCCACAGATTAAAATGATTTTTTGTTCGCCACAAATTTCACAAATTTTCACTAATTAAAATTCGCATGAATTCACGAAATTCATGGCAACATTCTTTTAATCTTTTTAATCTGTGGCAAAAAAAACAAAAACACGGCTAAACAGCCGTGTTTTTTATTGAACTAAAATTGCTCAACCTCCGTTGAATGTTTCATTGCGGTTGTGGTTGATTTTCCTATTGTTACGGTATTTTGAACGGCATCAAAATAAGAAGTCCCCACAAAAGCCTGATGTTTTACCGCTCGGAATCCGTTTTTCTGAAGAGCAAATTCTCTTTCCTGCAATTCAGAATATCCTGCCATTCCGCGCTCTTTATAAGCTTTAGACAATTCGAACATACTCGTATTCAAAGCATGGAAACCTGCCAAAGTAATAAATTGGAATTTATAGCCCATTGCAGCCAAATCTTCCCTGAACGTTTCCATTTCTGCAACTGATAATTTTGCAGCCCAATTGAAAGATGGTGAACAATTGTACGCCAGCATTTTATCCGGGAATTCTTTTTTCATGGCATCAGCAAACTTTTTGGCATAAACCAAATCCGGATTACTGGTTTCCATCCAAATCAAATCAGCATAAGGTGCATAACTCAAACCTCTTGCAATTCCCTGATCGATTCCGCTGTTTACATAGAAGAAACCTTCGTTGGTTTTTTCGCCCGTAATAAATTTTGCATCTCTTGGATCAGCGTCACTCGTTAATAAATTAGCAGCATCAGCATCTGTTCTTGCTACGATAAGAGTAGAAACTCCCATAACATCTGAAGCCAGACGCGCTGCAATCAGTTTATTAATCGCTTCTTGTGTTGGTACCAAAACTTTACCACCCAAATGCCCGCATTTTTTAGCTGAACTCAATTGATCTTCAAAATGAACTCCTGAAGCTCCGGCTTCAATCATAGACTTCATTAGTTCGAAAGCATTAAGGTTTCCCCCAAAACCAGCTTCAGCGTCAGCCACAATCGGAACCAGGTAATCTTTTTTATCTTCAACTCCATTAACGGTCTGAATCTGATCAGCACGTAACAAAGCATTGTTTATTTTTTTTACTACCATCGGTACACTATTTACCGGATACAGTGATTGGTCCGGATACATTTCTCCCGCCAGATTTGCATCTGCCGCCACTTGCCAGCCACTCAAATAAATCGCCTCCAGACCAGCATCGACTTCCTGAATCGCCTGATTTCCGGTTAAAGCGCCCAAACCAGCAACATAATCCTGACTTTTTAACTTTCTCCACAATTTTTGCGCTCCCATTTTGGCAATAGAATGCTCAATTTGATACGACCCCTGAAGCGTAACTACTTCTGTAGCGGTATAAGGACGCTCAACACCTTTCCATCTTGGGTTCGTAATCCAATCGTTAATCAATTCCTGAATTCTGTCTTCTGTTGTTTTCATAAATAGTATAGTTAAAGTGGTTAGTAAGTAAATAGTGTTCAGTCTCAGCTTATCAGTATTCAGTTTTAACTGGACTTATTTTTTTTAAACACATAGAAACATAGATTTTCTTTGCGGTTAAAGGCATTTCATTTGTCTAAACAAACATAGCTATGTGTGAAAATCCAGTTTTTTTTTAAACTCTTTTTATTCACATTTTAATCTACCTTTCCATGTGTTTAAAATCATTCGCAGATTTTTAATTTTTAATTATTTATAGGTATTTGTAACACGGAATAGTCAAAAAGTCAACGAAATCAGGATTTACAACCAATCTTTCCAAAACCTTTTCAGCCAAAGGAAATTGTCTTTTTTCATGAAGTTCTTCTCCTAATTCGTCTTTAATTTTTTTGAATTCATCTAAAGCCAGTTCGTGATAATACGCCAGATCTAACTTTTTGCCATTATCTAAAACCACTTTATTCTGAAGCCATTGCCACAATTGCGATCTCGAAATTTCAGCAGTTGCGGCATCCTCCATCAAATTGTGCAAAGCCGCTGCGCCTTGTCCGTTGAGCCATGAAGCCAGATACAAAACTCCTACATTGATATTTTTTCGAACGCCGTTTTCAGTAATGATTCCAATTGGTGGTTCAATTAAATCTGTTTCTGTAATTTTGCGATGTTCTCTTTTTATATGAATCTGATTGGGAGTTGGCATTCCTTTATCAAAGATTTCTTTTGCTATTGCAACCAAATCCGGATGAGCAACCCAGGTTCCATCGTGACCATTTTGAACTTCGCGTTCTTTATCAGCTTTTACTTTTGCAAAAGCGGCAGTATTGGCTTCTTCATTATTTTTAATCGGAATCTGAGCTGCCATTCCGCCAATCGCATGAATACCCCTTTTATGACATCTTTGAATTACCAAATTTGAATAGGCATTCATAAAAGGCGAAGTCATATTTACCTGATCGCGATCCGGAACAATGAATTTTGGATTCTTTCTGAACTTTTTGATATAAGAGAAAATATAATCCCAGCGCCCGCAGTTTAGACCAACGATATGTTCTTTTAATTCATAAATAATTTCATCCAACTGAAAACTCGCCGTTATCGTTTCAATAAGAACCGTCACTTTTATAGTTCCTCTTTCCAGTTTCAAATAATCCTCAGTAAAGTCAATTACATTGTTCCACCAACGAGCTTCAAGATAATGTTCTAATTTCGGAATGTAGAAGTACGGTCCTGAATTGTTTTCCAAAAGCCTTTTGTGATTATGAAAAACATACAATCCAAAATCTACCAAAGAACCAGAAACCTCTTTTCCTTCAATCAAAAGATGTTTTTCCGGCAAATGCAAACCTCTCGGACGTACAATTAGCGTGGCTATTTTTTCATTCAAATGATAAGACTTTTGCTTTACCAAATCAGTGTATGTAATGGTTTTGTTTACCGCATCGATTAAATTCATTTGACCGTCCATCAAATTTTGCCAGGTTGGCGAAGTACTGTCTTCAAAATCTGCCATAAAAGTTTTCGCTCCTGAATTCAATGCATTGATAATCATCTTACGATCAACCGGACCGGTAATTTCTACTCTGCGATCTAATAAATCTTTGGGGATTTCGCCAGCTGTCCAATTACCTTCTCTGACACTTTTAGTTTCGGGTGTAAAAACCGGCATGACGCCCTGATCAAAAGCAGTTTGTTTTTGTTCTCTTTGTAACAATAACAGTTTGCGTTGCGATTCGAATTTTCGATGCAATTCGGTTATAAAAACGATTGCTTCTTCTGTCCAGATCTTTGGATAAGAAAGTTTCTTTTCGGCTAAAAATTCCATTGCCGTTTCGGTAATCTCTAATTGGTTTTTCATAGCTGTAAATTTATTTTCATTAGCAATAATCGGATAATTTATGCCTTTTAAAAACATAAAAGCCATAACAACCTGATATCTAATATTTTCTACACCACAATATTAGAAAAAAGTTTTTTACAAAACAAGCGAACGTTCGCTAAATATTAAAAATAATTTTTTGGCGATTATTTTTTAAATGGCTATATTTGATTTATGGATATCGAAAAAGACTATATAAAGCTGGTATTTGGGCTCAAACTTAAGCAGGTCCGCACCCAAAAAAATCTTTCACTTTTTGGCTTAGCCAAATTGACCAATCTTTCAAAATCGTATTTAAACGAGATTGAAAAGGGAAAAAAATATCCAAAAACAGATAAAATTTTGCTTTTATGCGAGCATTTAGATGTTCCGTACGACCAAATGGTTTCTTTAAAACTGGATAACAATCTCGCTCCGATTGGTGAAATTTTAAAATCGGGTATTTTAAAAGAGATTCCTCTTGAACTTTTTGGGATTCAGGAAGCTGATTTAATTGATATTATTGCCAATGCACCGGCCAAAGTCAATGCCTTTATTAGTACGATTATCGAAATCGCGCAGCATTATAATTTAAGCAGGGAAAGTTTCTTCCTTGCCGCCTTGCGCTCTTATCAGGAAGCACACAATAATTATTTTGAAGACCTGGAAGACAAGGTAATTTCTTTTTCGAAATCATTTCAGATTTCTTTAGATTCTAAAGTAAGTATCGAAGAATTAGAAGCTATTCTAAAAGAAGAATATGACTATAAGATAAAAGAAATCGCTTTTTCAGAACAGGAAGCTTTGGGCGATTTACGTTCGATTTATGTTCCAAAAAGCAAGACATTACTGCTTTCTACAGAATTAGACCATCCGCAGAAAGCTTTTATTCTGGCGAAAGAAATCGCCTATAATTATCTGGAAATCTCTGATCGATTACTGACTTTCAGCTGGATTAAATTTGAAAATTTCGATCAGGTCCTGCACAATTTTTATGCATCCTATTTTGCAGGCGCCTTATTATTGCCTAGACAATTGATTGTAAACAAAATCAATAATTTCCTGAATAACGAAAAACCAAATCCTGAAGAATTTGTAGCTCTCATAGAAAGCTTCGAGGTTTCTCCGGAATCATTTTACCAGAGATTAACGAATTTACTGCCAAAAGATTTTCACTTGAAGAATTTATTCTTTTTAAGAATGTCCCATAAAATTGGTTCTGATAAATATTTAATCAAAAAAGAATTACACATTACCAATCAGCAGGAACCGCACGCTAACGAAACTAACGAACATTATTGCAGAAGATGGGTTTCCGTTAAAACCATAGACGAAGCAATCAATCAGAATAAATCTCATTTTTTCGATGCACAAATTTCCAGTTATGCACATAGCGGCAATGAGTATTTAGTTTTTTCATCGGCTACCAAAGATCCTTTTGTAGAAAACTGCATCAGAAGTATTTCTGTTGGTATTTTGATTACGCCAGCAATGAAAAAGAAATTCAAATTTATCGAAGGGAAACCACTCGTTAAAAGAATCGTTGGTGTTACCTGCGAAACCTGCGATGTAAAAGATTGCCTGGAAAGAGCTGCGCCACCAATTGCATTAGAGAAAAAGAGGCGTCATGAGAACACTGATGCAGTGGTTCAGCAGTTTATAACTCAATTTAGCTAAAATACTATGAAATACTTGACTTTAATAATAACGCTGTTTTTTATTACTCCAAACCAGCAAACAGACAAACTTACCGGCCGTTATAATTATTTAATAGAAGACGACAATGTCTACGTTCAAAAAGATAAAATTACTTTTAATGATAGTGTTTTTGTGTTTGATAACAAATATCTGCCAAAAGGAAAAATCTCATACGGCAATACAATATTATTGGATAATTTCATCAATACGGATTTAATAATAAGCATCCCAAAAGATCAAATCAAAAAAGACACTATTCTATTTTACATGCATGACAGACAAAGTTCTGCAGCGAATTACCTTGATGAAGTCGTTGGGAAAGGGAAATTGATTAAAATTAAATAATTCAGTTTTTTAATCTCGCAATCCCGATATTTATCGGGAGCGAAGTCGCAAAGTTTTATTTCCCTTTGAATGTAATTCTCTAAATACAATCTTGTCATCTCGAAGGAGAGATCGCACAATCAGCTCGACAAAGATTGTCAAATTCTGAAAACAAAATTTCTCATTTAGCCCCGATAGAACTGGAAATCCTTTTATGCTGGGGTTCAGCATAAAAGATTGGAAGGGATAGCGGGACTATACGTCTTTTGAAAGCCAAAATTTCTGCTTCAAAAAAACCTTAGTTCCTTAGGTCCTCAGAACCTTCAAAAATCTTTTCTTAATCTACATTAAGTGCTTTTCTTCCATGATGATCGTAAATTTGTACTATAAAAATAACAAAACACACAGATCATGGAAAATATAGTATTACACAAAGCAGAAACAAGAGGAAACGCAAATCACGGATGGCTTAATGCTTATCATAGCTTTAGTTTTGCAAGCTGGTACAACCCTGAAAGAATTCAGTTTGGAGCTCTTCGTGTTCTAAACGATGACACAATCGCTGGCGGAATGGGTTTTGGAACACATCCTCATGATAATATGGAAATCATAACCATTCCGTTAGAAGGAGATTTGGCACACAAAGACAGCATGGGAAATACTGAAATCATCAAAAATGGAGATATTCAGGTAATGAGTGCCGGAACCGGAGTGCAGCACAGTGAGTTTAACCCAAATGCAGATCAGCAAACTAAATTATTGCAAATCTGGCTGTTTCCGAACAAAAGAAATGTAGATCCTCGTTACCAACAAATTACTTTGGATGTTGCTGACCGACATAATAAATTAGCGCAAATTTTATCTCCAAATGCTGATGATGAAGGAGTTTGGATTCATCAGGATGCCTGGTTTAATATGGGTAATTTTGATGCTGGAGTTGCTACAGAATACAAAATCAAAAAAGAAGGAAACGGAGTTTATGCTTTCATCTTAAAAGGAAATGTTACGATCAACGGTCAGGAATTAAATACTCGTGATGCTGTTGGAATTTCAGGAACTGATATTTTAAGCATAAAAGCAAATACAGATGCTGAATTTCTTTTAATGGATATTCCTATGAATTATTAATTCAAAGATTACAATTAATTTTTTTTTCCGAGAAACGATAATAAGTTAAAAACCAACTTATTATCGTTTCTTTTTTATACAGAATAACAAAAGAAAGATTAATTTTATAAAACACATTTGACGATTCATTTATTATTTCTTAATCTAGGTTAAGTGTGTTTCGAGTACTACGAACGTAACTTTGTCCTATCAAAATGAAATTAATTATTTAAAAAATAAAAATTATGGCAACTACAAAATGGTCAATTGACCCAACACATTCAGAAATTGGTTTTAAAGTTAAACACATGATGTTTACAAATGTTTCAGGAAAATTTGGAACTTACGATGCAACAATTACTACTGAAGGAGATAACTTCGAAAATGCTCAAATCGAATTTTCAGGCGATATCGCTTCTATTGATACTGCAAATGCAGACAGAGACGCTCACTTAAGAAGCGGCGATTTCTTTGATGCTGAGAATCATCCAAAATTAACTTTCAAAGGTTCATCTTTCAAAGGTTCATCTTTCAAAAAAGTTAATAACGGAGAGTATCAATTAACCGGAGATTTAGAGATTAAAGGCATTTCTAAAACAGTTACTTTTCCGGTAGAATTTAGCGGAATCATGACTGATCCTTGGGGAAATACAAAAGTAGGTTTAAACATAGAAGGAAAAATCAATCGTAAAGATTGGGGACTAAACTGGAACTCAGCACTTGAAACCGGTGGTGTTTTAGTAGGCGAAGAAGTTCGTTTAAACATCGAATTACAATTTGCAAAACAAGCTTAATCCGACATTAACAGAATTTAATTTGGTTGGTTTAAAATCCTGTACTTTTTAGGAAGTGCAGGATTTTTTTTGTTTGCTACGAAAAAATTTTGCCACAGATTAAAGGATTCTATGGATTTAATCTGTGAAAATCTTTTAATCTGTGGCAAAAAATATTTATACTTTTTGAGAAAAAAATTTAGTAAAAATTCGTGGTAACAAAATCATCTCTCAGTATTTCGAAATTCTGTTGGCGACATTCCTGTTTGTTTTTTGAAGAATCTGGAGAAATACGAATAATCTTCATAACCTACTTTAAACGCCACTTCGTTTACTGCTAATTGTTTGTCAATCAGCATTCGCTTGATTTCTAAAACAACACGATCGGTAATCACTTCTGTTGCTGTTTTTTGTAAAATTTCATTGCAGATTCTGTTGAGATGTTTTAGGGTAATATGCAATTTATCAGCATAAAAAGATGGCGATTTTTCTTCTTTGAAATACTGTTCTAAAAGCATTTCGAATTTATTGATTTTTATATTGTATGAATGAGTCTGATGCGAATAGGTTTCATTGTATTTACGTGAAATTTCAATATGAATACAATCTAATAAATTCAGCATTTTATCGAGCTGGTACTTATTTTCCCGATTGCTTTCCTGAATCAGTAAATTAAAATAGGGCAAGATTTTTGGTATTTGATTTTCCTCGAAAACCATTTCCGGCCGATTGTGAATCGAATGGTAAAAATTATACTCGTTGATGTTTTTCTGTCCGAAATACAAATTATAAATTTCCTGCGAAAAAATAATTACAAAACCTTCAATATCCTCAGACAAACTCCAATGATGCATTTGCCCGGGCTGTAAAACGAACAAACTTCCTTTTTTTATTTCAAACTGATCAAAATCAACTTCATGCTGTCCCGAGCCTTTGGTAAAAAAAACCATTAGGTAAGAATCGTGTCGGTGTGGCTCTTCGACAAAACTGTGACTTTTTAGATGTTCCGTAAAAGTGTTCACGTAAAAATCACGGTGAATATCATTACAGCTAAAATTCTGAACACTATAAATGGGATATTTTTTCATACGCAATTAGATTGGAGATTTTAGATTGTAGATTGTAGACTTTAGATTTTGGATTTTTCTTATTGTAATTTAAGAAAAATGTCTTTATTGTGCTATAAGTGGCGAAGATACAAAAAAGACTTTTATCCTACTCTGGATTACCTTTGTATAAATAAAAAACAACAAAATCATGTCAAGTGCATTAACTCATATTTTAAGTAACGAATGTCCTATTTGTCATAAAGGAAAAGTTTTTAAAGACAAAAATATTTTCCTGAATTTTAGTTTGCCAAAAATGAATGAACACTGCAGTCATTGCAATTACAAGTTCCAGAAAGAACCTGGTTATTTCTTTGGTGCAATGTATGTAAACTACGGATTAACAGTGGCGCAAGGTATTGCTACTTATTGCGTTGCCCAGTTTTTCTTTGAGAAGAATTTCGACTTAAGAATCATCCCGATTATTGCCGTTGTAATTATCTTACTCACTTCTTTCAATCTCCGATTTTCAAGATTAGCATGGATTTACATGTTTAAGGATTATTCGAAATAAAAAAGTAGTATTTTTGCCTTTCAATTGAAACTAATTTTCAATTCAAAAAAATTCAACTTTAAATTAGAGAAATGAAAGCATACGTATTTCCGGGTCAGGGCGCACAGTTTACAGGAATGGGCAAAGACTTATATGAAACATCGGCTTTAGCCGCAGCATTATTCGAAAAAGCTAACGAAATTTTAGGTTTTAGAATTACAGATATTATGTTTGAAGGTACTGCCGAAGAACTAAAAGAAACTAAAGTAACTCAACCTGCTGTTTTTTTACACTCGGTTATTTTAGCCAAAACTTTAGGGGAAGATTTCAAACCAGAAATGGTTGCAGGGCATTCTTTAGGAGAATTTTCAGCATTAGTAGCCAATGGAACTTTATCTTTTGAAGATGGTCTTAAATTAGTTTCGCAACGTGCTCTTGCTATGCAAAAAGCCTGTGAAATTACTCCGTCTACAATGGCCGCAGTTTTAGGTTTAGCCGATAATATTGTTGAAGAAGTTTGCGCTTCTATCGATGGGGTTGTGGTTGCAGCAAACTATAACTGCCCGGGGCAATTGGTAATTTCAGGAGAAACTACAGCAGTAGAAAAAGCTTGTGAAGCAATGAAAGCTGCCGGAGCAAAACGTGCTTTAATCTTACCTGTTGGAGGAGCTTTTCACTCGCCAATGATGGAACCTGCAAGAGAAGAATTAGCAGCTGCTATTGAAGCAACTACTTTCTCTGCTCCTATTTGCCCGGTGTACCAAAACGTTACTGCAAATGCAGTATCTGATGCAAACGAAATCAAAAAGAATTTAATCATACAATTGACTGCTCCTGTGAAATGGACTCAATCTGTACAGCAAATGATCGCCGATGGTGCTACTTTGTTTACTGAAGTTGGCCCAGGAAAGGTATTAGCTGGCTTGATCAATAAAATTGACAAAGAAGCGGTTACAGCGAATGCTTAATTTTTAGTAATCAGTCGCAGTTTCAGTTAAAAATATAACTATAAAAAATCCTCATAACTAAATGTTTATGAGGATTTTTATTTTTACAGTTCTTTTGCTTCTGAACTATTATTATTTATAATTGCTGTTATTAAATAATTTTGATCTCTTTTTTCAAAAAAGATATACCAAGTTGTTCTCGTATTTAATTTAAAAAATATAATTTGAACCTAAGTATTGTAACGATTTTGGTGTTTTCTTATGTGGAAAACTTGAAATATTTGAAATTATAAAATTTACAATTTTGTCTATATAACTCTGAGCCGATTCCGAAAACCCAAAATACTCTTCCTTAAAAAGAATATAAACTAAATCATCAAAATATTGCAGAACAGCATTTTTGAAAATTACTTTTTCCAAGGATAGGCTTTTATTCTTTTAGACATTTCAGCTTTAAATTCCTCCGGTGTTAATCCTTTTGCAAACTCAGCATCAAAATCAAAAGTCTCCCGATCTATTCCTTTAAATTTAGGTTTTTGAACTCCATATTCGACAGCAGGCTCTTCAACCTTTCTATTTTTCGGATCTTCTTTTTCATTATTCACAATTCCTATATTTTAATCTTACAAATTTACACAATAAATTCTAATCAAAATGAAAAAATCCCAAATAATCTAAACTGATTATCAGGGATTTTAATATGCTTTAATTAGGCACACTGCTGTGCATCTCTACTAAAAAACTGTGACCGTGACTGAAAACTAACTAAGAACGAATCTTTTGCTCCCACTTCCAGGCGCTTGCCATTGCTTCGTTTAAACTTAGTTCTGCTTTCCAGCCCAGAACATTGTTTGCTTTATCTGTATTTGCATACGCTTCGGTAATATCACCTTCACGACGCGGCATAATTTTATACGGTAATTTTTTATTGCTTACTTTTTCAAAACTCTGAATCACTTCCAAAACTGAACTTCCTTTTCCGGTTCCCAGATTAAAGGTTTCTACTTTTTGTAAATTCTTTTTATTGAATAAACGCTGTAACGCAATAACGTGTGCTTTTGCTAAATCAACAACATGAATATAATCACGAACCGCAGTTCCGTCCGGCGTTGGATAATCATCTCCAAAAACAGATAATTCTTTACGTAATCCTGCTCCGGTTTGCGTAATAAAAGGAACTAAATTCTGAGGAACTCCCAATGGTAATTCTCCAATTTCCGTACTTGAATGCGCTCCAACAGGATTAAAATAACGCAATAAAATCGCGCTGATATTAGTAACTTTAGCGGTATCTGTAATAATTTCTTCTCCAATTTGCTTGGTATTTCCGTAGGGAGACATTGCTGTCTGCACCGGAGCATCTTCTGTAATTGGCATTTTTTCGGCCTGACCGTAAACCGTACAAGAAGAACTAAAAATAAAACTGGCCTCTGGTTTTTGCTGTAATTCCTGTAGCAAATAAACCAATGAAGCAATATTGTTTTCATAATACAACAAAGGCTGCTCAACACTTTCACCAACTGCTTTTGAAGCTGCAAAATGAATTACCCCAGTAACATCATTGTGTTTTTTAAAGAAATCCTGAACTGACGCTTTCTCTCTTAAATCTAGCTTTTCGAATAAAGGCGTTTTTCCTGTAATGGCTGTAATTCCTTTTAAAACATCTTCTGATGAATTCGAAAGATTATCAATTATCACTACTTCAAAGCCTTCATTTTGCAATTCGACTACGGTGTGAGAACCAATAAATCCCAATCCTCCTGTTACTAATACTTTCATTTTGTGGTTGTTTTTTTTATGTAGTTAATTTGTATGCCTGCCTTGCAATAAGAATCCAAGTATTCTTTTGTTTTTGCCAAACCAGCATTATTCCTATTTTAATATCCCTGTCAATTCCATCATCTTTGGTATGCGCTGCTAAAATATGTCTCACTATCGCAACATCATTTTGAATCGATATTGTTTGGTTTTGAAAATCTATAGTGACGAAATCAGATTTTCCACTCACGATTCCGTCTATGAATTCTGCCTGATTTTGAAAATTACCATTCGAATGAACGTAGGTCAATTTTCCAGAAGTTAATGCTTTTAATTTATTTCCATCAGCATCAATCATTGCCTGACGCAAAATCTCAACCTGATTCCCAACGATAACTTCTTCCTTAGCATTCGATTTTTGAGCAAAAACCGAAAACGGAACAAGAATCATCAAAATTAAAACACTAAGACTTCTCATTATTATTTGTTTAAAAATTCTAAAACAGTATCTGTAATGAATTTAATCTGCTCAGCATCTAATTCTGTATGCATGGGCAAAGCAATAACCTCTTGCACCAATTGATTGGTAACCGGAAACTGCTCTTCTTTATAACGGGAATCAACATAAGCTTTTTGAGAATGCAACGGAATCGGGTAATAAATCGCACAAGGAATTTGCTTATCCTGCAAATGCTGTAATAAAGCATTTCTGTCCGCATCAATAATTCTCAATACATATTGATGAAAAACGTGATCATTTTCGTTTGCATCAAATTCCGGCGTAATAATGTGAGCATTACCCGCAAAAGCTGCATTGTATTTTGAAGCCGCCAAACGACGTGCTGCATTATATTTGTTTAATAAAGGTAATTTTGCATTCAAAACTCCTGCCTGAATACTGTCTAAACGAGAATTTACTCCAACAACATCATGGTGGTAACGCTCGTACATTCCATGATTTACAATTCCACGTATAATATGCGCTAATTTATCATCGTTAGTAAAAATAGCTCCGCCATCACCATAACAACCCAAGTTTTTAGAAGGGAAGAATGAAGTTGCAGCAACATGACCAATTACTCCTACTTTGCTTTTGGTTCCTGATTTTGAAATATAATCGGCTCCAATGGCTTGTGCATTATCTTCGATTACATACAAATTATGTTCGGCAGCAATTTCCATAATTGCATCCATATTGGCTGCGCGACCAAATAAATGTACCGGAACAATTGCTTTTGTTTTTGGTGTAATTGCTTTTTTTATCGCATCAATATCGATATTCATATTTACCATATCAACATCTACTAAAACCGGAGTCAACTGCAGCAAAGCAATAACCTCAACAGTAGCTGCAAAAGTAAAATCAGCAGTAATCACCTCATCGCCCGGTTTTAAATCTAATCCCATCATGGCAATCTGCAAGGCATCTGTTCCGTTTGCACACGGAATCACATGTTTTGCTCCCAAATAATCTTCGAGATTTTTTTGAAATTGGTGAACCAAAGGTCCGTTTATATAAGTATTGGTGTCTAAAACCTCCTGAATAGAAGCATCAACGGTAGTTTTTATTTTCTCGTATTGACTTTTTAGGTCAACCATTTGAATTTTTTTCATTTTCAATATATTTTTAAAATTAAAGATCTGCTTTGAAGTCAGAGTCTCTAAAAGGAGGAACAAAAATAGTTATTTAATACCTTCAAACCAATGAAAATAATCGAAAGAACCGTAATTTAGCCACAAAAACAAACAGATGCTTTTTCTATATAATTTAGTTATTTCTATTGCGGGGTTTTTTCTGAAAATCGTGGCTCTTTTTAGTCCGAAAATTAAGCTTTTTACAGAAGGACGAAAAAATGTTTTCGCTATTCTCGAAGAAAAGATAAAACCTTCAGACAAAACGATTTGGTTTCATTCTGCTTCACTGGGTGAATACGAACAAGGTTTACCGGTAATCGAAAAAATCAAGGAAAAATATCCCTCCCACAAAATCATTGTTACTTTTTTCTCTCCTTCAGGATACGAAGTGCGTAAAAATAACACAGTTGCCGACACAACTGTATACCTGCCTTTGGACACTAAAAGCAATGCGAAGAAATTTTTAAAACTGGTACACCCTGAATTGGCTTTTTTTATTAAATATGAATTTTGGCTGAATTACCTAAAAGAACTGGAAACAAGCCAAACGCCTACTTATTTGGTTTCCGGAATTTTCAGGGACAATCAGATGTTCTTTAAATGGTACGGTGGCTTTTACAGAAAAGCGCTAAAAGCATTCACTTACTTTTTTGTTCAGAACGAAAGCTCTAAAGAAAAAATTGAAGCCATCGGATTTCACAATGTTATTGTTTCGGGAGATACTCGTTTTGACCGCGTAAATGCCATTCTGGAACGAGACAATACACTTGATTTTATCGAAAGCTTCAAAAACAACGCTCCTGCTATAGTAATAGGCAGCTCATGGCCAAAAGACGAAGCTTTAATAGCCGAGTACATTAATCAGGCACCTGAAGATGTAAAATTTATTATCGCACCGCACAACATCAAAGCAGAACAGATAGCCAGCCTTAAATCTCAAATTACAAAATCAACGGTTTTATTCTCAGAAAAAAAAGACCTTGACTTGTCTGATTTTAATGTCTTTATTATAGATACAGTAGGATTGCTGACTAAAATTTACAGCTACGGAACTATTGCTTATGTGGGCGGAGGCTTTGGAAATCCCGGAATTCATAACATACTCGAGCCCGCAACATTTGGAATTCCGATTGTGATAGGCCCAAATTACTCTAATTTTGCAGAAGCCACTCAACTTGTTTCACTTGGAGGATGTATCGTGATTTCTAATAAAGAGGAATTAAAACAAAACTTAGATCGTTTGCTTGCTGATAAAGCTTTTTTAGAAGAAAAAAGCCGAATCTGCAAAACATATATTCAGGACAACAAAGGAGCAACCAATACGATTATGAATATCGTTTCTTAAGCGATTTATTCAAACATTACCGCATTATCATCCTTATTCTACACAAAAGAGCTCAAAAAAACTCTTTTTTTGTTTTTTGCTGCTTACCAAATAATGAATAAAAGTTACAACAAATCGCAACCAGAAGAACAAAAGAGCCAATTCTCTTATTGAATATTCATCCAAAAATAATTTATTTAAAAAATACAATAATATAACACAACTTTATGATTGTGGCATATTATTTGATAACTAAGATAAACGTGAGCAATTGAAAATATTTTAAAAAAAAAATAAAAAAATATTTTACATATTAAAAAATTTATATCTTTGCCACGAATTAATAATTAACCTTTTATAATAAAGTAAGATGAAAAAAGTATTTTTAAGTTTAGCTGTTGTTGCTGTTTTAACTGTTGTATCTTGTAAAAAAGCTGACGCCGCAGCTACTGAGTCTGTAGATTCTACTGCTGTTGCTGTTGATTCTGCTGCTGCTGTAGTTGATTCTGCTGCTGCAACTGTTGATTCTGCTGCTGCTAAAGTTGACTCTGCTGCTGCTAAAGTAGAAGAAGTAAAAAAATAATTAGGACCTAAGTTCTAAAAATTTTAAAACCATCCTTGAGATGGTTTTTTTTTATGGTTAATTTTCCAATTAACCATTTAACCATAAAAAAAAGCGACCACTTTTGTGATCGCTTTTTTTATTTCTAAATTTCCTCCCCAACTTCTTCCTCAACAACCTCATCTTCAAAAATCGATTCACTTGACGAGAAGTCCAAAATTTCAGATCTCGCGCCATACGTCACAATCTCCTTTATTCCCTTTTGCAAAAGCAACTCTGTAGTGTATTTACGGCTTGTTGCGAAATGAACCTCACCTAACATCAATTTAAAGAAATACTTCCCTCCAGAACCTTTAAATTTCAAAAACCTGGCCTGATCTATATTCGCCTTAAACTTTTCAATATCCTCCTCACCCTCAAACTTCAGTTCATAACTCAAACTTGTAAATATCACTTTACCTTTCCTGGAAGTAAACACGAACTTATACTCATCATTAAATCGTTTACTTATTACAAAAGCACCCATTTATTATTTTATATTTTAGATTGTTGATTTTAGTTTCTTAGTCCCAATAGCCATCGGGATAGATTCTTAGATTCTTAGATTCTTAGATTCTTAGATTCTTAGATTCTTAGATTCTTAGATTCTTAGATTCTATAAAATAAATTTACTTCTTAAATTTATTTTATGCCATGTGAGTTTACACAATAAAAAAAGCCTCTTCAAAAGAAGAGGCTTTAGTACTCAGAGCGGGACTTGAACCCGCACGAACATTGCTGTTCACTGGATTTTAAGTCCAGCGTGTCTACCAATTTCACCATCCGAGCATTATGTAGCATTGAGCGAAAAACGGGGCTCGAACCCGCGACCTCGACCTTGGCAAGGTCGCGCTCTACCAACTGAGCTATTTTCGCGTTTCAAATTCTTGTAAGAACTACAATACTTCACTTGTTCTGTATTGCGAGTGCAAATTTAGGACATTTATTCAATTACACAAGCGTTTTTTGAAAAAATATTTCGCTTATTTTATAACTTTCTGATAACCTAAACTTTAAATCTGAAATTATTTTTTAACCAACATCCTTTTAATCTCGTTAAGCTTCATTAATGCTTCAACGGGCGTTATGGCATTGATGTCAAGACTCATGATCTCTTCTTTTATTTCTTCCAACAAAGGATCATCCAGATTAAAGAAACTCATCTGCATTTCGTCAGCAGCTTCTTTAATTCCGTTTAACGCTTCGCTTGAATGATTTTTTTCTAGTTTCTTCAACAGCTTTTGCGCTTTCAAAATTACGATCTGAGGCATTCCCGCCATTTTTGCAACGTGAATTCCAAAACTATGCGCACTTCCTCCTTTTACCAGCTTTCTGATAAAAAGCACCGTATCTTTTAATTCTTTAACCGCAACATTATAATTCTGAATTCTGGGCAATGATTCCGTCATTTCATTCAACTCATGATAATGTGTTGCAAACAACGTTTTTGGTCTGCCCGGATGCTCGTGTAAAAACTCGGCAATAGCCCAGGCAATCGAGATCCCGTCATAGGTACTTGTTCCTCTTCCAATTTCATCCAATAAAACCAAACTACGATCGGAGATATTATTCAGGATGGAAGCCGTTTCGTTCATTTCTACCATAAAAGTAGATTCTCCCATCGAAATATTATCCGACGCTCCTACTCTGGTAAAGATTTTATCAACAATCCCCATTCTCACACTATCAGCAGGAACAAAACTTCCCATTTGAGCCAACAGTACAATTAAAGCGGTTTGTCTCAAAATAGCCGACTTACCCGACATATTGGGTCCGGTAATCATTATAATCTGTTGTGTATCTCTGTCTAAATAAACATCATTAGCAATATAAGGAGTTCCTACAGGTAATTGTTTTTCGATAACAGGATGTCTCCCGTTCTTGATTTCAAGTTCGAATGTTTCATCAATTTCAGGACAAACGTATTTATTCTCTACAGCCAATTGCGTAAATGAACACAAACAATCTAATTGCGCCACCAAATTAGCATTCATCTGAACCGGTTTGATATAAGTTGCAATCCAGGTAATTAACTGTTCAAAAAGTTCCGATTCGATTTTATGAATTTTTTCTTCAGCTCCTAAAATTTTCGTTTCGTATTCTTTTAACTCCTCTGTAATATATCGTTCCGCATTTACAAGAGTTTGCTTACGAATCCACTCTGTCGGCACTTTATCTTTATGCGTATTTCTTACTTCAATATAATATCCAAAAACATTATTGAACGATATTTTCAAAGAAGAAATTCCTGTTCTCTCTGACTCTCTTTTCTCAATTCCTTCCAGATATTCTTTTCCGGAGGTAGAAATAGCACGCAAATCATCCAGCTCTTCACTAATACCTTTTGCAATTGCATTTCCTTTTGCAATGGCTACAGGTGCATCCTGATTCAAAGTCGTCTTAATCTTCTCTCGCAACAAATCACAGGAATGCAAACTGTCTCCAATAATCTTTACTGCTTCCTGCGGACTTTGCAGTGCCAGAGTTTTAATTGGAATAATAGCATCCAGGGATTCTTTCAGATAAACAATTTCACGTGGTGAAACCTTTCCGGCAGCAATTTTAGAAATCAGACGTTCTAAATCTGAGATTTGTTTAATTTGATATTGAATATTATATAAAACTTCAGGATTTGATTTCAGGTACGAAACCACATCATGACGTCCTTTTATTTTATTACTGTCTTTTAATGGTAATGCGAGCCAACGTTTCAGCAAACGCCCGCCCATTGGCGAAAGCGTTCTGTCGATAACATCTAAAAGGGTTACCGCATTTGGGTTATAACTATGGTATAATTCTAAATTTCTAATGGTAAAACGATCCATCCAGACATAGGCATCTTCTGCAATACGCTGAATTGCCGTAATATGCTGAACACGATTATGCTGTGTTTCAGACAAATAATACAAAATTGCTCCTGACGCTACAATTCCGTCTTTTAATTCCTCAATACCAAAACCTTTCAATGAAACGGTCTGAAAATGTTTTGTCAAAGTTTCTAAGGCATAGTCTTCTTTATAGATCCAGTCTTCCAGATAAAAAGTATGAAAGTCTTCTCCAAAAGCAGCTTTAAAATCTCCTTTATTATTTTTAGGAACCAGAATTTCACTTGGATTAAAATTCTGTAATAATTTATCGATGTATTCCGCATTTCCCTGAGCTGTTAAAAACTCCCCGGTCGAAACATCTAAAAAAGAAACTCCTATATTTTTATTAGCAAAATAAACTGATGCTAAAAAGTTATTTGTTTTTGATTGTAAAACCTCATCGTTTAAAGAAACTCCCGGAGTTACCAGTTCAGTAACGCCACGTTTTACGATTGTTTTGGTCATTTTTGGATCTTCAAGCTGATCACAAATCGCTACACGAAGTCCGGCTTTTACTAATTTTGGCAAGTACGTATTAATAGAATGATGCGGAAAACCAGCCAAAGCTGTTTCAGTTTCAGAACCAGCACCTCTTTTTGTCAATGTTATCCCAAGGATTTTTGAAGCTCTAATAGCGTCTTCTCCAAAGGTTTCGTAAAAATCCCCTACTCTAAAAAGCAGACATGCGTCAGGGTATTTTCTCTTGATCTCGTTGTACTGTTTCATTAACGGTGTTTCTTTCACCACTTTCTCTTTCGCTGCCAAATTATTGTGTTTTTAAATGAAAAATATAAGACAGCGAATTTATAATATTTTAGCGGCATATCGAAGGGCTTCAAAAATTAAAATATTTTAAGTTTTTTTTATATTAACATATTAGATTTTTCTATAGATTTGTTCATAATTAAAACAAAGATTCTAAAAAGATGAAAAAAATAATTTTATTCGCTATGTTAGCTGTAGTTGGAATTACTGCTTCTAACGCTCAGGCTAAAAAAACAACAGCTAAAGCAGCCAAGGTTGCTAAGGTTGAAGGAGCCGGAATGGCTTTTGAAACAGAAACTATCGATTACGGAACTATCGCTCACAATGCTGATGGAAAACGTGAGTTTGTTTTTGTAAACAACGGGACTAAACCATTAATCATTACAAATACACAAGGATCTTGTGGTTGTACTGTACCAACAACTCCAAAAGAGCCAATCGCTCCGGGTGCTAAAGGTATTATTGGTGTAAAATACGCTACTGACAGAGTTGGTGCTTTTACAAAAACGGTTACTGTAACTTCTAATGCTGAAGGACAACCAACAAAAGTACTTACTATTAAAGGTACAGTTTTACCAGATCCTGTTAAAAGCTAATCTGAAAAACAAATAAAATAATCGAAAAAGCTTCCTTATCTTTGGAAGCTTTTTTTATGACCTGAATACAACACCAATGAGAAAACTCGAAAACAGTGAGCTAGATCGAAAATCTATTGAAGATTTTAAAAAATCAGACAAAACACCACTTATATTAGTATTAGACGACATCCGTAGTTTACACAATATTGGCTCTGTGTTCAGAACTTCTGATGCTTTTTTGGTCGAAAAAATAATCCTGTGCGGTATTACGGCAACTCCTCCAAACAAAGAAATTCATAAAACGGCACTTGGCGCGACTGAAACTGTAGCATGGGAACATCATGAAAATGTACTGGAAGTGATTGAAAACCTTAAAAAGGAAAATGTAATAACAATGGCTATTGAACAAGTAGAAAGCGCTGTATTTCTTCAGGATTTTAAAGTAGAGAAAAATCAAAAATACGCTCTTGTTTTTGGCAATGAAGTTCACGGTGTCTCACAGGAAGCGGTTGCAATTTGTGATGGATGTATCGAGATTCCTCAGCTAGGAACCAAACACTCTCTAAATATTGCTGTAAGCGCAGGAATTGTGGTTTGGGATTTGTTTCAGAAATTAAACTGGCCCAATAAAATATAAGAAAGAATCTACTGATCTAAAATGTTATTTTACAGCAGATTTCAGCTTTAAATGTTAGAAATTGAAATATATTTTTTTGTGATTATAAAATTGATACTTTTATAAAATGAAAAATATCAATTTTTTAAAAACAATCCTTTTATTTTTTATTTTTATCTTCAGCCAATCTCGTGCAAATGAGAAAATTAGTGCCATTGATAAAAATTTAATGACAGCTTCAAAAGACACCATTAAATTAAATAAAAACAACAACCCAAAGCTTACTTTTGCTATCACTCCTCCGGTCATTAAAGCAACCGGAGATCAATTTTATTGCCCGCAAAACACTATTAATATTGTAACTGCTATCACAATTACCCATGATCCGCTGGAATTGGGAACTATAGCAGGTTATATTCAGATTTCTTCGGGTTATTCTGGCGGTTTAGACCAACTGACACTTTCAAATCCTGCGGCACATCCTTCGATTACAACCAGTTGGGATGCAACGGCAGGAAAACTAAAATTGTCAAATCCAACCGGAGCAAATGTTTTGTATTCTGATTTAGAAGCCGCTATTAAAGATGTTGTTTTTACAAATTCATCTGTTGCAGCTTCTGGCACGAGAACTTTTTCGATCACAATTGGCCAGGCCAATTATTTACCTTCTACACAACATTATTACTTATTTATCCCTAGTATCGGTATTAGCTGGACCGCTGCAAAAGCAGCCGCAGAAGCAAGCACCTATTACGGACTTAAAGGATATCTTGCGACAATCTTATCTGCTGATGAAGCCAAACTAATTGGAGAACAAGCCTCCGGAACGGGCTGGATAGGCGGCAGCGATGCCGAAACCGAAGGTGTCTGGAAATGGGTTACAGGACCGGAAGCCGGAACAATTTTCTGGAATGGAGCTGCTAATGGCTCAACCCCAAATTTTGCTTTCTGGAACACCGGAGAACCCAATAATCAGGGAGACGAAGATTATGCGCACATTACCCAACCGGGAGTTGGAATAAGAGGATCGTGGAATGATCTGGCAAACACAGGAGACTCAAGTGGCAATTACCAGCCCAAAGGTTATGCGGTAGAATATGGCGGAATGCCTGGCGAATTACCTCTCGAAATTGCCGCAAGCACTAAAATTACGATTCCGGTTGCCACAGCAACTACTCCAAATTCAATTTGCGATTCCGGCAGTTTTACACTCAATGCCACTGCAACGACCGGAGCAACAATTAATTGGTACGATGCTGCTATTGGAGGAAATTTACTAGGAACAGGAAACTCCTACACAACTCCTATTATAAATACTACAACTACTTTTTATGCTGATCCTGGTTGCGAATCGAACCGTAAAGCAGTTATCGCTACTGTAAACCCAACACCTGCAAAACCTGTTGCTGCTGCTTCAACTGTTTATAACTGCGGGCCCGGAAGTGTAATTATTGAAGCAAATTCGGATATTAGTGTCATAAATTGGTTTACTACTTCTACTGGCGGAACAAGTGTACACATGGGAAATAGTTTTACTACACCGGCCCTTTCAACAAATACCACCTATTATGCTCAAGCTTCCTATAGCACTTGTATCAACACAGATCGCACACCTGTAAACATCATAATATACACACCTCCTGTAGTAACAGATGAAACTTTGTCTTTGTGTCAATTTCAAAAAATCACACTTGATACCGGAATTTCCGGAATGACTTATCTCTGGAATACTGGCGCTACCAGCCAGACTACTGATGCTACTTCAGGTGGAACTTATACTGTAGATGTGACAAGTCCTGCTCCCGAAAACTGTACTAGCCGAAAAACAATTATAGTCAACGAACATCAGGTTCCACAAATAGACCGAATTGACGTAAACGGAACCACAGCAGTAATCTACCTTAAAAATGAAGCTGATTATTTTGAATATTCTGTAGACGGAACAAATTTTCAGAATTCTAATACTTTCTTTGAAGTTCCGGGAGGATTGCAAACAGCTTACATCAGAGAAAAAACAGGTTGCGGGCAAACAACACAAAACTTTATAGTGCTTGTATTTCCAGCATTTTTCACTCCAAACAACGACTCTTATAATGATTTATGGGAAGTAACCGGAATGGAAAATTATCCGCAGGCACAGGTAACTATTTTTGATCGTTACGGAAAATTAATCGCACAATTGACTTCTTCTAAAATGAGTTGGGACGGAACTCTCAATAAAACACCTCTACCGGCTTCTGATTATTGGTACGCCTTGAAGATTGATGACACCAAACCCGTTTTAAGAGGACATTTTTCTTTGAAGAGATAATTTTGTTAATTAGAAAATTTTCTAATTCTCTCATTGACACATTAGCCCAGCTTTTTCTGAACTTCATTTAAAATAAAAAGATAATCTCCATGTTTTTTTACAAAATCACGATCTGAGACATCGATTATCAAAACATTCAGGTCTTTTTGGGATTTTATATATTCGAGGTAGCCATTATTGATTTTATCCAAATACTCCGCTTCAATATTTTGCTCATAATTACGTCCGCGTTTCTTGATATTCTGAAGCAAACGCTCTGAATTCTGGTACAAATAAACGTATAAATCAGGCTTTGGCATTTCTTTATAAATAATATCGAATAAGTTTCGATACAAACGGTATTCGTCTTCTGCCAGTGTAATTTTAGCAAAAATCAAGGATTTAAAAATATGGTAATCGGCTACAATAAAATCCTTAAACAAATCAAATTGTGCGAGATCATCTGATAATTGCTGATAACGATCTGCAAGAAAAGACATTTCTAACGGAAAAGCATATCGATTTTGATCTTTATAAAACTTGGGTAAAAAAGGATTGTCAGCAAAACGCTCTAATACCATTTTTGCATTAAAATCTTCAGCAATCTTTTGCACCAAAGTAGTTTTCCCTGCTCCAATATTCCCTTCAAAAGCAATATAATTAAAGTTTTCCAAGACAATTTCACCTAAAGGATTCTTTAAATCCTGAACCACTGTGTAAACACTATCGTCTGGCGAAATCGCAAGCAATTCTGAAATAGATTTATGAAAAACAGGATGTTTCCAGTCCAATTTTAAATCCTGCAGAGGCAGCAAAACAAAATTTCTGTTTTGCATTAAAGGATGCGGAATTTTCAATTTTTCAGAATCAATAATTTCATCATCAAAAACAATCAAATCAATATCGATAATTCGGGCCTGATAACGTTCCTGATTCGAACGGATCCTGCCTAAATGTTTTTCGACTTTTAAAACCTGATTTAGTATTTTTTGTGCTGATGAAGTAGTATGTAAAAGGAGAGCACAGTTATAAAAAGCATCGCTTTCAAAACCCCAGGCGGGAGTTTCGTATAGTTTTGAAACCCTGATTACAGTTCCTACTTCCTGATGTATCAAATCGATACAACTTTCGATGTTTGCTAACCTGTTTCCCTGATTACTCCCTATAGATAAAACGACTTGATGCTGTGACTTCATAATAAATGCAAATTAACTAAAACTATTTTAGAATTACCCATATTATTTAAATCAAGAATTAGAAGTTTCGAACTGTTTCTGATTTTTTATTTCTTATAACTTCCTAAAAAATTGCTGATATGATACAAAATATCCTATCTTTAATTGAGATAGTTAAAAATGTAAAAAGTACAACTATTTGATCAAATCGTATATTCGAAATAATTTGTTTTTAGAGTACATTTGTAACAAACCAGCCTTCTTCGCTACTTATTAAAAAAAATACACTTATGAAGTTTTTAGGAAATGTAATTGCCACAGTTGTTGGTATTTTTGTATTTATTATGTTCTTCTTTTTTGGAATAATTCTCATTGGAGCTATTTTTGGAGGAGACAGTGCTGTTTCAGTCAAAAGCGATTCTGTTATAGAATTAAATTTAAAACAAATTCAAAATGATTATGCCGGAAAATACAAGGATCCCTGGGTAACTGTTTTTTCAGATAAAAAAGGTATCGGTTTAACGGATGTGATCAATGCGATCGAAGCTGCAAAAACAGATGATAACATTAAGGGGATTTCGATTCTAAATGATGAATCGTCTTTGGGACTTGCACAATATAAAGATCTGAGAAACGCACTGGAAAGTTTCAAAAAATCTGGCAAATTTGTCTGGGCCTATGCCAATACTTATTCTCAAAAAGAATATTACTTAAACTCTGTTGCCAATACGGTTTATATCAATCCGGCAGGTGATTTAGATTTTAAAGGACTTTCGTCTGAAGTAATGTTCTTTAAAGATTTCCAGGATAAATCAGGCATTCACATGGAAGTGATTCGTCACGGAAAATATAAAAGTGCTGTTGAACCCTTTTTAGAAAATAAAATGAGTGATGCCAACAGGGAACAAGTAACAGCTCTTTTGAACTCACTCTGGACGACGGTATCTACTGATATTGCCAAAAGCAGAAATATTCCTCTTGATAAATTAAATGAAATCGCCAACGGCTTATTGGCCCGAACTCCGGAAATGGCAAAAGCACAGCATTTAGTAGATATTATCGCCTACGAAGATGTGTATCACAATGCGATCAAAAAAGCATTGAAAGTTACCGGAGATGATGATTACAACAAGATTTCAATTTCAGATTATACCCAAAATAATATTACAACGGCTTTGACCAACTCAGCGACTGATCAAATTGCAATTATTTACGCTCAGGGCGAAATACAAAGCGGCGAAGGAGATGTTACTGTAATTGGAGAAGGATCTATGCGCCGCTCTCTGCAGGAAGCCCGCAAAAATGAAGATGTAAAAGCAATTGTACTTAGAATCGACAGTCCGGGCGGAAGTGCTCTGACATCTGACTTGATCTGGAGAGAAATCGAAATTACCAAAAAAGTAAAACCAGTTGTAGTTTCTATGGGTAATTATGCAGCTTCAGGCGGTTATTATATTGCGTGCAATGCCAATACAATTTTTGCTGAAAGCAATACCATTACAGGTTCTATTGGCGTTTTTGGAATCTTGCCTAATTTTAGTCCGTTAGCGAATAAATTAGGAATTAATACTGAACAGGTAAAAACACACGAAAACTCTGCGAATTACAGTCCGTTTGTGCCTGTTGACGAAAAGTTTAAAGCTTTTACACTTGAAGGAGTTGAACATATTTACAACACTTTTGTAACACATGTAGCAGAAGGCAGAAAAATGACTTTTGCTCAGGTAGATGCAATCGCACAAGGACGCGTCTGGTCAGGAACTGAAGCTCTGAAAATTGGTCTGGTTGATAAAATCGGAGGACTTAATGATGCTATTGCAGAGGCAGCAAGAATTGCTAAAGTAAAAACATACAGCACGCAAAATTATCCGGAATACGAAAAAACATTCAACGATATCCTTTCCGGTCTGCCTTTTGCACAATCGAAAGAAGCTTTTATAAGAGAAGAAATTGGCGAAGAGAATTATATGCTTATCGAACAGGTAAAAAGACTTCAAAAACAAAAAGGAGTTCAGGCGATGCTTCCTTTCGGATTAAATATTAAATAATTCCATTTCAACAATGAAAAAAATATTTGCTCTTGCTGCTCTTTTATTTTTGGGTTTTGTAAATGCTCAGAACAAAAACGAAATCACATTTAAGGAATCTCCTTTGATTTTGAAAATTAATATCGATCAGCTTTTTGGTACATTAACTACTCCTGATTTAAAAACAAAATATCCGGTAGCATTGATCATTTCAGGTTCCGGACCAACGGATCGAAACGGAAACAATCCGATGATGAAAAACAATTCACTGAAAATGCTGGCTGAAGCTCTGGCAAAAAACGGAATTGCATCATTACGATACGACAAAAGAGGTATTGGCGAAAGTAAAGCGGCCGCGGCGAATGAACAAACTTTAGTATTCGAAAATTATACTGAAGATGCCAAAAGCTGGATTAATCTATTAAAACAGGACAAGCGTTTTTCTGAAGTAATTGTTATTGGTCATAGTGAAGGTTCTTTAATAGGAATGATTGCGGGCGCAAAAGCAAACAAATTCATCTCTATTGCCGGTCCGGGAGAATCAGCTGATAAACTGATCAAAGCACAAATCGCTTCTAAATCGAATAAACAAATCGAGGAAATGACTTTTCCAATTATCGACAGTTTAAAAAGCGGGCACTATGCGCAAAAAGTTGACCCAATGCTTAATTCTCTCTTTAGACCAAGCATTCAACCGTACTTAATTTCCTGGTTTAAATACGATCCTCAGACAGAAATTAAAAAACTAACTGTTCCGATTTTGATTTTACAAGGAAACAAAGATTTACAAGTAACGGTAAAAGACGCGGAACTTTTATCCCAGGCCAATAAAAATGCGGAACTTTTGATCGTCGACAATATGAATCATGTCATGAAAACAATCACAGTTGACAATCAGGCGAATATGGAAAGCTATAACAATGAGAGTTTGCCTCTCTCAGAAATCATGACAAATAAGATTATTTCTTTCATTAAAAAATAATGAAAATCATAAAATCATTAAAAATCCGTTTGAATCTATATTCAGACGGATTTTTTACTTTTAACAAATTAAAGTTTATTCTTATATTTTATAAAAACTTTATTAACGAACTCCATCAAAAAAAACTATTTTTACACGGTTCAATTAGCCATTTTAAACACTCAAATATTTATTTATATGTTAAAGAAAATTTTAAAAATTACAGCCATTATTCTTGTGGTGATTGTAGCCGCACTATTCGCCATTCCGTATTTCTTTAAAGATCAAATAAAAGCAAAAATTGCAGATGCTATCAATGAAAGTGTTGATGCTAAAGTGAGTTTTGCAGATGCCGATTTAAGTTTATTCAAAAACTTCCCAAATGCAACAGTGGGAATCAATAAACTGGTAATTATCAACAAAGCTCCTTTTGAAGGCGATACCCTGGTTTCGTTAGGCGAATTGAATTTGAAAATGAGCATCAAAGAACTTTTCAAAGGAAAAGAGGAACCGTTAAACATTCAGGGAATAAGCTCTGCCAATGGTTTGGTCAATATTATTTTTAATAAAGATGGTGTTGGCAATTTTGATATTGCATTAAAAAACAAAAAAGAGACAACAAAAGATGAGGCAAGTAAACCGCTGTCTTTAAAAATTCAGAACTATAAAATCGAGAATTTCACTTTTAGATATATCGATCAGGGATCTAAAATAAAAATGGTTATTGACAGTTTAAACCATGAAGGAACCGGAGACTTTACCAATTCAAAATTAGATCTGAATACTAAATCTACTGCTAAGGTTTCTTTGGATATGGATAAAATCAATTACATGAAAAATGTGAAACTGACTTTAGACGCTGTTTTAGGAATAGATTTAGAACAAAGCAAATATACGTTTAAAGAAAACAAGGCTTTAATCAACCAATTGCCTTTAGAATTTGACGGATTTATTCAGATGACGGATGCCGGTCAGAATTATGACTTAAAATTTAAAACACCTACTTCATCATTTACCAATTTCTTAGGCTTAATCCCTTCGGCTTATGCTTCAAGCTTAGACGGTGTAAAAACTACGGGAGACTTTACCGTTGTTGGTTTTGCTAAAGGACAATTAACAGAGACAACAGTTCCAAAATTCAATATTGCAATTGCATCGAACAATGCTTCTTTTCAATATCCTAATTTACCAAAATCAGTTCAGAATATTGTAATCGATACGAAAATCATCAATGAAACAGGAATCTTAAATGATACTTACGTTAATTTAGACAAACTATCTTTTAGAATTGATCAGGATGTTTTTAACGCCAAAGCAAATATTAAAAACATAACCGTCAATCCGTTTGTAAATGCTGCTTTAAAAGGAACCATTAATCTGGCTAATCTTTCAAAAGCGTATCCTATTAAACTGGACAAACCTCTTGCCGGAATTCTAAAAGCCGATGTAACGACACAATTTGATATGGCATCTGTAGAAAAAAGCCAATATCAAAATATTAAAAATGCGGGAACGATGAGCTTGTCAGGATTTAAATATACGGATGAAAACAACAAGTCGATGAATATCAGCACGGCTTTGGTTGAATTTAACCCAAGTACCATCAACCTGAAAAAATTTGATGCTACTACCGGAAAAAGTGACTTAAGTATCAATGGGGTTTTAGAAAATTTCTATGGTTTTATGTTTAAGAAACAAGAACTAAGAGGAAACTTTAACATGAGTTCAAACCAATTGGCAGTAGATGATTTTATGACAGCCGGAGAACCAGCCAAAACAGGAACTGCAACCGGAAAAGAAGGAGAAACAAAAGCGACACCTGCAAAACAGGCTGAAGCAATGAAGATTCCTGCTTTTTTAAATTGTACTATAAATGCAAAAGCAAATACGGTTTTATATGACAATTTGAAACTAACAGCTGTTTCCGGGAAATTGATCGTAAAGGATGAAAAAGCAACTTTAGAGAACTTTAAAACGTCTATTTTTGGAGGAACAATTGGTCTTACAGGCACCGTTTCTACAAAAGCGAAAGTGCCTACTTTTGACATGAATTTAGGATTCAATCAGGTGGATATTGCACAAACTTTTACGCAATTGGACATGATGAAAAAAATTGCGCCAATTGCAGGGATCATCAATGGAAAGCTGAACTCTACAATAAAATTAAATGGTAATCTTGATGCTGACGAATTAACTCCGGATTTGAAATCGATTTCCGGGGACTTGATAGGACAGTTACTTTCTACAACTGTAAATCCTAAAAATTCGACTGTATTGAATGCCTTAACGTCAAACATCAAGTTCATTGATATGAACAAAGTGAATTTGAACGATATCAAAGCTGCCTTAACTTTTGAAAACGGAAAAGTAAATGTAAAACCATTTGACATCAAATATCAGGATATCAAAATTACAGTGGGCGGAACTCATGGTTTTGACCAAACGATGAATTACAATTTAAAATTAGATGTTCCTGCAAAATATTTAGGAAGTGAAGCGAATGCCTTTATTGCAAAAATGTCTCCGGCAGATGCTGCAAAACTGCAAAACATTCCTATAAATGCAATGATTACAGGTAATTTTTCTAACCCGAAGGTTTCTACAGATATGAAAACTGCTGTCACGAGTTTAACGACTCAATTGGTAAATCAGCAGAAAGAGAAGCTAACTCAAAAAGGGACTTCGGCGCTTACTGATCTGATCAATAAGAATACGAAAGCAAAAGACACCACACAAGCTGCAAAAACAGAAAAAGAACAGAAAACACAGGAAGCTACAAAAAAAGCCAGTGACCTGATTAATGGTTTGTTCAAAAAGAAGAACTAGAATAAAAAGAAAGGCGCCTACTATTCAGTAAGCGCCTTTTTCTTTCGTTTGTGTTTTATAATTAAATAGCATCTGAATAGATACTTAATTTTCCGTTATTTAAAATTGAATTTATTGTTTTCAGATAATCTTTTCTGGTGTACAAATTAACATCTACACCAATACTGCAATTGTCATAAGGTTCGTATTTTTTGATGTTCGAAACAGAAAACAATCCTATTGTTGGGGTCTGTACCGCACTTGCTAAATGCATTATTCCACTATCAGCTCCTATGAATAAATCAGTGTTGGCAATTACTGCTCCTATTTCACGAATGTCTTTACTATAAAATGTAGGTGCCTTAAAAGCAATTTGCGAAACGTTTTCTACAGGCAGGATTTCGATAATATTGTAATTTGAATATTCTCTTTTGAGTTGTGTATAAAAACTTTCCCACCAATCTTCTGACAAACATTTTTCTCCTGTTGCATAGGTAAATATACAGATGGTCTTTTTGTCATTATGAATCAAATCATTTAAGATTTTCTTTCCGTCCGCAATCTCAGAAGAGGATAATTTGAGATTTAAAGGAGCAATTATTTTATTGCTTTTTGGGAATCGGAGTTTGGTCAAATAGTATCGGAAGTTGTAAACAGGGTACTTTGCAATATGATCGTAATCATTTTTCACATGTTGGGATTCTTCGCTTGAATCTCCAAAAAATTTGTATTTAGCATTAGAAAACTGGACTGCTAAACGTCCTGAAGAAGAGTTTTGATCTACGTTGATCGCGACATCATACTTTTGTCGTTTTATCGAAATCCAGACATTCAGATATTTCAATAAACTTTTGAAGGGCTTTTTGGGGAGGTCAATTATTTTATCAATATTATCATAATTCTCAAAAATGATGGGAGCTAATGTTCCCTTAACAAACAAATCGACTTTACAATTTGGAAATATTTCCGTGACTTCCTGAACGAGAGGCGTAATCAATAATAAGTTTCCTAATCGTCCGTTTGGCCTGCAGATCAAAATTCTTTTTATATCATTTTTATCTACTAAAATGATATCTTCTTGTGAACTTGCTTTTCCAATATTCTTAGTGAGATTACGCATTAAACTGCGCCTAAAAACATTTATTTTTTTTAAAAGCCCCATCTTATTAAATCGTTTATTGATTAGTAAATCTTCATTTTAAATTAAAAAAAAATCAAAGTTTCAACTAGTTCAAAACTAGCCTCTTTTTTTTTCTAAAATTAAATTCTTTCAATAAGCAATTATTACAAAATTGTAACCAAATGTATCAACATTCACATCTTCAACTACTTAAAGGAGACTTAAAAATACAAAAACTATTTTATAAACAAAAGAATATTAGACAGTTAGGCAATAACAACAGATGAATGCCCCATAAACCTAGACGTTAATTGTGACAACATACCCTTCTGAACTCCTAACATTAAAAACGGTACCGTCTTCAAAAATTAAATACTGGCCTTTGATTCCTGTTAATTTTCCATTGAAGGATGGAGTCTTATCAAGATTTAAACTTGCTACTTTTGCCGGATAATTCAGAACCGGATAATTCAATTCATACAAATCATTTTTTTGCGAATAGAAATATTCTTTGGCCTCATCCGGAATCAGGCTTTCTACTTTTACTTTCTCCGCAATCAGATCAAAACTGCCACTTGTCTTCTGGAGCATCTTTCTCCAATTGGTTTTATCTGTATAATGATCTTTTAGAGCTACCTCAGTAATTCCGGCTAAATATCTGTTAGGAACCTCAACAATAGCAATTGCCTGTGTCGCGCCCTGATCGATCCAACGCGTCGGAACCTGGGTTTTACGCGTCACACCAACCTTTACTTCACTAGCCAAAGCCAGATATACAACATGCGGCTGCAATTGCACTTTTTGCTCATATTCAAGATCACGGTCTGCAATTCCTAAATGAGCAGTACTCAATTCCGGTCTCATGATCCAGTCACCAACAGCCGGACTGGAGTAAAAACAATCATAACAAAATCCCTGGCGGAATATTTTTTTCTTTTTATGACAATTCAGACATTCGTAACCTGCAAAATTAATTTCAATCTCTTTATTCAAAAGCTGATTCATATTTAAAAAACTATCTTCGAAAACCAAATAATATTGAATTGGGTTTCCTAATTCAGTTTGCATTTTTGTAAGTACGCCTTGATATGTCATAAGAATTGTAGATTGTAGATTTCAGATATTAGATCTGCACCGGATTGTGAACTTTTATTTATTAAAAATTCCAATTATCAATTGGAATCTTTACTTTTATAGAACTGTTTTTTACAAAAAAACACTATTTTTGATACAACGGCAAAGTTAGTATTTGTCGATCGATATTCAAATTTTATATTTTTGATTTTCGCGTCAAGAGAAAAACTAAAATATAAAACCTCCCGATAATTATCGGGACTAAAATCTAAAATTGACTCATGCCCTTATCAATTATCAATTCGTTTGCCTCCTGGGTCCTGAAACAAAGGATACACCAAATAGAACTTTTTCTAAAATATCCCAACGAGGTTCAGGAAGAACTCTTGCATAATTTATTGACGGCTTCGGAAAACACGATTGTTGGAAAAAAATATGATTTTGAATCGATTACATCGTATGCTACTTTTGCAGAAAGGGTGCCTATTGCAACTTATGAGGAATTGCAGCCTCTGATCGAACGTACACGTCAGGGTGAACAGGGTGTTTTTTGGGAAACTCCCATAAAATGGTTTGCCAAATCGAGCGGCACTACAAATGCCAAAAGCAAATTTATTCCGGTAAGCAACGAAGCTTTAGAGGATTGCCACTATAAAGGAAGTAAAGATTTACTTTGTTTGTATTTGAACAATAATGAAGATTCTGAATTGTTCTTAGGAAAAAGTCTTCGCTTGGGCGGAAGTTCTCAGATCTACGAAAACAACAATACTTTCTTTGGAGATCTTTCAGCTATCCTGATTGAGAACATGCCTATCTGGGCCGAATTTAGCAGCACGCCAAGCAACAAAACTTCATTGATGAGTGAATGGGAAGCTAAGATTGCTGCTATTATAAATGAAACCAAAAATGAAAACGTAACCAGTTTTGCAGGAGTTCCTTCCTGGATGTTGGTTTTAATGAATAAGGTTTTAGAAAATACAGGAAAACAAAGTTTATTAGAACTCTGGCCTAATCTGGAAGTTTATTTTCATGGAGGCGTAAGCTTCTCTCCTTATAAAGAACAATACAAGAAAATTTTACCAAGTAAAGATTTCAAATATTACGAAATATACAATGCTTCCGAAGGCTTCTTTGCCATTCAGGATTTGAATAATTCCAGCGATTTATTACTAATGCTGGATTATGGCATTTTCTACGAATTTATATCAATGGATACTTTTGGAACTCCTGATCAAAAAGTAGTTCGTCTGGCTGATGTTGAACTCAATAAAAACTACGCGATTGTTATTACAACCAATTCGGGTTTATGGCGTTATTTGATTGGCGATACGGTTCGTTTTACTTCTTTAAATCCGTACAGAATTAGAGTTACAGGAAGAACCAAACATCATATTAACGTTTTTGGTGAAGAATTAATGGTCGAAAATACCGATCAGGCCATTGCCAAAGCATGCCAAATTACCCAAACCGAGGTGATCGATTATACGGTTGCTCCTATTTTTATGCAGGATAAAGAAAAAGGCGCGCACGAATGGATGATCGAGTTCAAGAAAAAACCGGCTGATGTTGGCCTTTTCCAAAAAGTGCTGGATGAAACTTTACAAACTTTAAATTCTGATTACGAAGCCAAACGCCATAATAATATGACACTGAATCCTCTGGTGATTAATGTGGCTCGTGAAAATTTGTTTTATGATTGGTTGAAAGAACGTGATAAACTAGGCGGACAACATAAAATTCCGAGACTTTCGAATCAAAGGGATTATCTGGAGCAGTTGAAGGAAATGTGCATACTTAAACACTAATTTCACGAATTTTCACCAATTATGTCGCTGACGCGAGCCCCTTACTGGCGCGAGCGCAATGTCATTAAGTTAAGCACTTTTGATCTAATTAATGGTTAATTCTTTTTCGCGCAAAGACGCAAAAGCGCAAAGGTTTTACGCGTAAACTTGGCGGCTTGGCGACTTTGCGTGAGATTTATTCGGTACAGTATTGCGGCTGTTTTTCTTAACTATACGGGTACGAGCGAGACACTCGCACTAGCATAATATGTAATTCTATTTGTCTTAATAAAAATAAAAATCCTTTTGGCCCGTCGCGATAGCTATCGGGAGGCACAAAAGACTTGACATTCGTTTACTACATCATATCAATATATCGGTCGTGATAACCCAATAAGTATAAAACGCCGTCAAGTCCAAGACTTGAAATTGAAGTTGATGCACTTTCTTTTACTTTTGGTTTCGCGTGAAAAGCAATTCCTAATCCAGCTAGGTTTAGCATTGGTAAATCATTGGCTCCGTCTCCTACTGCAATGGTTTGATTGATGTGGATTCCTTCTTTTTCGGCGATGGCTTTTAGGTATTCGGCTTTCTTTTGTCCGTCTACGATTTCACCTAAATATTTACCGGTTAATTTACCATCTTTTATTTCTAACTGATTGGCATGAACATAATCGATACCCAGTTCTTTTTGCAAGTATTCTCCAAAATAAGTGAATCCTCCGGACAAAATTGCGGTTTTATAGCCGTAATATTTCAGGGCTTTCATCAAACGATGCGCACCTTTTGTAATAGGTAAATTGATGGCAACATTTTGCAAAACATCTTCGCTTAAACCTTCCAACAAAGCCATACGTTGTTTGAAACTTTCGTTGAAATCTATTTCACCATTCATTGCAGATTCTGTAATCGCACGAACCTGATCTCCTACTCCATTTAGTTCTGCAAGTTCGTCGATAACTTCAGTTTGAATTAAAGTTGAATCCATATCGAAACACACCAAACGACGGTTTCGTCTGTAAATATTATCTTCCTGAAACGAAATATCAACGTTTAAAGTTCTTGAAATCTCCATGAAACTTGCAGTCATGATGATCTTGTTTACAATTTCGCCTGTAACGGATAATTGAATGCAAGAACGCGGATATTCTTCTTTTTCGACAATAGAAGTCCTGCCTGTTAATCGAATGATAGAATCGATATTCAGGTTTTGATCTGACATTATTTTGGTTACTGCCGCCAATTGTGAAGCTGCCAGTTTTTCGCCCAAAATATTGATGATATAACGTTGTTTTGATTGTGATTTTACCCACGTTTCGTAATCTTCTACAGAAATTGGAATAAATTTTACCTTAACTCCTAATTCATACGCTTTAAACAACAAGTCCTTTAAAACTGGTCCTGAACTTGAACCTGCTTCGATCTCGAACAAAATCCCCAGAGAAAGTGTATCATGAATATCAGCCTGACCGATATCCAGAATATTGGCGTCGTATGTTGCCAATACGGCTGTTAAACCTGCTGTTACTCCTATTTTATCATGTCCTGAGACTTTTAATAAAATAATCTCTTTACCTTCTATTGCCATTTTTATGTATTGATTTTAAGAAGCGACAAAAATCGGCAATCTAATTTTGATAAAAAAGTATATTGTTTGTTTTTTTGAAAAGAAAAAGCACATAAGAATGTGCTTTATTGAGTAATTTAACAATAATACTTTACTATCGAAATAACGTAACAAGTTAGGTTATTTTTTCCGCCACGAATTCACGAATTAAGCATTAAAATTCGTTAATTCGTGGCGACAAAAAAATTATTTTTGATTTTCATCAAAGTTCACCATCCAGCTTACGCCGAATTTATCTTTGAACATTCCGAAATAAGCTCCCCAAAAGGTTTTGTTCATTGCCATATAAATCGTTCCACCGGCTGAAAGTCCGTTGAAGATCCTATCTGCTTCTTCTGTAGTTTCAACATTTATTGATACTGAAAAATTTCCGCCAAAAGCTACGTCTCCAGATTGATCGTTGCTATCGCTTCCCATCAAAATAGTATTTCCAATTGGCAATGAAACATGCATTACTCTATTGGCGTCTTTCTCTGATATTTCGGCACAACCGCCATCTTCTCCTGCAGGCATGTCTTTGAATTTTCCGATATACGGAAATTCGCCTCCAAAAACTGATTTGTAAAACAGAAATGCTTCTTCGCAATTTCCGTTAAATATTAAATAAGGGTTTACTGATGTTGCCATGATTACTTATTGTTTGTTGTTTTTTTGTTTGTTGTTTGTTGCAATCTTCTCTTTTTTTATTCCCTTTCTTCTATCCTCTTTCCCCTATACTCTTTCCCCTATACTCTTTCTTCTATACTCTTTCTTCTATACTCTTTCTTCTATACTCTATTCTCTTTCCTCCGATAATTCTTTTACAACCTCTAATCCTTTTGGAAAAACCTCTTTATAATAATCGATATACTTTTCGACTGTATCAATCTGAGCGACTAAATCTATAAATTCGTCATCCGGAGTCAGTCGATAGGTTTCCATTGCCCCGCTCCACTTTTTTGTTTCTTCGGTAATAGGCAACTCTTTAAAGTCTTTTATTTCACCTAAATGTTTAAAAGCCATATATTCATTTAGAATTTTAGTTTCAATAATACTATACATTCCTTCTCCATTGGGAGACATGAAATGCACTTTATCACCTTGATTCCAATCCGTTATGGTATATGATCCTTCACAAAAAACTCCTGTCCATTTTTTATAAGTTTCATCGTTCCATAAAACCGACCAGACTTTTTCGGCCGGAGCTTTGATTCTGATTTTAAATTCTAACGTTTCCATGATTATGATAATTTAGTAAAATCCATAAATAAAACATTCCAGCGATGACCGTCTAAATCTGCAAAACCAAAGCCATACATCCAGCCCTGACTTTCTGTTGGAGGTGAAAAAACAGTTCCGCCGGCTTCTTCTACTTTTTTTGCCAATTCATCAACTTCTGCAACACTTTCTGCATCAATCGAAATTAAAACTTCTGAACTTGACTGCGTATCTGTCAGTTTGTTTTGAGAGAAACTGGCAAATAACGATTCCTCAAAAAGCATCACAACAAAATGTGATTCACCCACGACCATACATGTCGAGCTGGGTGTATCATGCTGCTCATTAAAAGAAAAACCTATTTTCCAGAAAAAATCTTTTGCTTTTGCCACATCCTTGACTGGCAAATTCAGCCATATTTGTTTTGTCATAGTTTTTTTTTTTTTTTTATTTTAAACCATATAAGTTATATAAG
>NZ_MUGR01000041.1:0-27519 GCF_002217195.1 Flavobacterium aquidurense
AATATCGTCTTTATCTAAATAAAAAGTATGATTTATAATCATGACGATTTCTTATAAAAAAAGAGTTCCTACAAAGTTAAACAAACAAATCGAATGAGAAATGGAGATTAACAAAATTTGAAGTCGTTTATTTTATAACAAAACAGGATTTACAGGTTAAAAAAAGCCAAATGAAATCGTAATAGTAAGCTGTAAAAATGAGTTTTTTTAGAAATAGACTTTTAAATTAAGAAAGAAACAGACATTTTTTTTATTTACAAAAAGATTTTAGGAGCAAAAAAACGTCAGATTTGCATAAAAAAAGCCCTTCAGTAATTTTTTAAATTAGGATTTACTAAAAGGCTTTTTGAATGTTATTTTTAAGCTTTTTACTTCAATATATAGTTACCGTTTGCCCATTTTTTGCAGGGAACAATCCATTCGTCAGAAGCTTTGAATAAAAAGCCATGTTTTAGATTGGTGTTGAGTTCAATTTCTTTGAAATGATTTATTTTTAGTTTCGAAGTTTCTTTTCGTCTGATTGCCGAAATACCATAGATATCTGATTTTTCATAGATAGTGAGGATGTTACCACAATAATTAATCTCAGGAATTTCTTCAATATCCGTATTTTGATAACATCCTATAAAAACAAAATTTACATTAGGATTCGCAAGATAGGTACTAACATATTGTGCAATATAGCCGCCTTTCGAGGTTCCAATCACTGTTATTTTATCAGGTGAAACGCCTTCTTTAATAAGGTTTTTGATTTGCTTGACAATCTTTTTGGCATAGGTTGTTACAATAGTATTTTTGCTTCTTATTTCGCTATAAACGATGAAGTGATCTTTTCTAAATGAATTTAAAATTTCCTTGTATTCTGCTTTTCCATATTCCGGATGTGCAGCGTTCAGATCATTTTCTTCTACAAATTTGTTGTGCAGAAAAAAGATATAGCGTTGGTCTTTTACCGTATTTTTTGATTGGCTATTACCCAAAATGCAAAAAAGCATAATGAATAAAAAATTAATTAGATTAAATGTTTTCTTCATTATGCTTTCGCTTTTATGTTGTTTGAAAATTATAATTTCAAATCATCAGTATCGTTGTAATGTACTTTCTGAATAATTGTTCCGTTTTGCACCACTACAATACTCGGATTGGCTCTTTCTACAGTTTTCAAGGCTGTTGCATCACAGAAATAGAAATCGACATCTAAACCGTACTGTTTTTTTGCTTTCGCAATTTCGTGAGCTCCCGAAGCAGTCATTGCGATTACTTTGTATCCCTTTGCTTTAGCAGCTTTACTTAATCCTTCTAATTTTTTCATTCCGTCAGGATGAGATAAAGTCAGGTCATAAGTGACGAAAATCAATAATTTTGGTTCTTTCAATAATTCCTCTTTATAATCAGAATCCTCTTTTACCATAGTAAAATCGTGAATTGGCGGTACATAACCTTCAGTAATCACTTTGTCTTTTCGGTCGACAAAAGTTGCGCCTTCAGGGATATTTGCAAGATCTTTTTCTGTAAATTCCTTGTCTACACCATTTACTTTATAGATAAAAGTCATTTCTACTATAGATTTTGGAGCGCCTTCCGGAATTTCCATTCCTTTTTCGATATTTGTTCCCACTTTATAAGGACGGAAATCTTTAATAGGATTATGGTTTAAAACCCATACTGCCATAAAAACACACAAAACAATACTTGCAAGAGTAATGATATTGGTAACATTACGATTTGAAAATAAAGGTTTTACCAGTTTCTTATTGATGAATAAGATCAGAATAAAGAAAAGTAAAATGATATCTTTTGTGAATGATTCCCAGGGAGTTAAGTGTAAAGCATCTCCAAAACATCCACAGTCTTTTACTACATCAAAATAAGCAGAGTAGAAGGTAAGGAATGTGAAGAATATAATCAGTAGTAATAAAAACCAAATTGTCAGTTTTGATTTGTAACCTACCAGTAACATAACGCCCAAAACAACTTCAAGAATCACTAAAAAGATCGCCAATCCTAAAGCCAATGGCTCTAAAAAGGGCATGTTGAAAACCGGCTCACTAAAATATTCAGCCAATTTATAAGAGAATCCAACCGGATCATTTAGCTTAATTAATCCTGAAATAATAAATAATACACCGACAAATAATCGGGAAAATTGAGTAATGAAGTTTTTCATGGTATAGAGTTAATTTAAAGTCCAATCTTTTTGAATTCCAAATTCCAGGTAAAAAATTTGGCATTTGGAATTTATATTTTGGAATTTGATTTTATTTTATGGGTTCAAGGATTAGAGCGAAAACGGAATAATTAATCATATCCTGATAATTTGCATCAATTCCTTCAGAAACTAAAGTTTTGCCTTTATTGTCTTCAATTTGTTTTACACGCAGTAATTTTTGTAAAATCAGATCCGTTAGCGAACTCACGCGCATATCGCGCCACGCTTCACCATAATCATGGTTTTTAGCCAGCATTAGTTCTTTTGTCAACTTCACTTTAGCATCGTATAATTCAGTTGCTTTTTCTACATCTAAATCCGGCTGGTCAACAACACCCAATTCTAACTGTATCAAAGCCATGATCGAATAATTGATGATTGCTATGAATTCTCCTTTTTCATCTTCATCCACTTTGCGAACTTCATTTTCCTGCAAACTCCTGATTCGTTGTGCTTTTATAAAAATTTGATCCGTTAGTGAAGGCAATCTTAAAATTCGCCATGCACTGCCGTAATCTTTCATTTTATTGATAAATAAAGTGCGGCAAACCGTAATTACATTATCATATTCAAGGGGAGTATTCTTCATTTATTGCTGTATATTTGCTAAAATTTCTTCAAAAATAGGGATAATATTAAAGAGTTTCAAGTTTCAGGTTTTCTTTGTTTCAAGTTTTTTCTAAACAAAGTGTTAACGGTGGTAACTTGAAACTAAAAAAGAATGTTTCAAGTTTCAGGTTTAAAGTGGCAAGTTCGAGAACTTACGCAATCTAAATCAACTTGAAACTTGAAACAAATAAAACTTGAAACAAAATGTTTATTAACTGCAAAGGCCAACTTATTGATTTATCGATTCCCAAAGTGATGGGGATTCTGAATGTTACGCCAAACTCTTTTTTTGACGGAGGAAAATATAGTAATGAAGATGAAATTATCTCGCGAGTAGATAAAATGTTGTCTGAAGGGGCCGCATTTATTGATATTGGTGCCTATTCAAGCAAACCAAGTGCTGAATTTGTTTCCGAGCAAGAAGAAATTGAACGCATTGTTCCCGCAATCGAATTGATTTTAAAGCATTTTCCTGAAACATTATTATCAATCGATACTTTTAGGGCTGCCGTTGCAAAAGCAAGTATAGAAAGTGGTGCTGCGATTATAAACGATATTGCGGCAGGAGAATTAGATGATAAAATGTTTGATGTGATTGCACATTATAATGTCCCGTATATTATGATGCACATGCGCGGAAATCCGCAAACGATGCAAAGTCTTACGCAATACGATGATATCGTAAAAGAAATGCTTTTCTATTTTTCTGAAAAAGTAAATAAAGCAAGAAGCTTAGGAATCAATGATTTGATTCTGGATCCAGGTTTCGGATTCGCAAAAACAACCGACCAGAATTACGAAGTTTTGCAAAAAACGGAACTTTTTAATCTTTTAGAATTACCTGTTTTAGCTGGTGTTTCGAGGAAATCAATGATTTATAAAACATTAAATAATACACCACAGGAAGCGCTAAACGGAACAACGGTCCTGAATACGATTGCATTGACAAAAGGGGCTAAAATCTTGCGTGTTCATGATGTGAAAGAAGCAATAGAATGTGTTACTTTGTTTGGTAAAATAAATCTGTAATGTTTTTAATTGAAGTAGGAGAATGAAGAAAAGATACTATTTAGCAGGGCTTCTGTTTTTTTTGATGAATGTAAGTTTTGGGCAAATTCCTTCATCGCCGCCGCCATCTAAAAAAGCAAATAAATCAGCTAAGATATATGGCGATTATTCTCAAAACAAAAACAAGAAAGAAACTTCTACAACTAATGAAACTGACATTCAGGAAGTTTCTGAGGATAATTCAAGCAGTGGCATAACAAAAAATAATATTCCTGAATTTAAAATATCTATTGATGAAACAACGAATGTAAATTCTGTTTATTATTTTAAAAAAGTTGAATCATTATTAAGTACATTAGATACTCTTGTATCTGCAGAACAAATAATAATGTATACAAAGTATAAAATACATTCAAATTCAATAAATCCAACTAAACTGGATAGCTTGGCAAATAAAGCGTACAGTTTGAATGAAAGCAAAAACTATGATGAAGCAATTATCACCTGTAAACAAATTCTTGATCAAAGTCCTAATAATATAAGTGGACACAAAGAGATTGCTTATGCTTACAAGCATTTAGGAAATGCGGATTTATCTAATCTTCATTTTCTAATGATGGTAAAAATTATAAATTCAGTTTTTAAATATGGAAATGGAACCCGCCAAGTGCCTTATGTCTTAAATAATTTTTTTGAAGGATTATCTATTTATGAAGCTAAATTTGGTTGTTTTCCAAGAAAAGTTAGATTGATCCTGACGAAAGAAAAAATACTTTTAGGAGGATATGACTGTTATCATATAATGCGTTTCTCAAATTTGACACATTGGTTACCTTTATTAAAAAAAGACGATTATAAAATTGAAGAATAATATCTTGAAAAAATAAATATGAAATACTACACTTTAATTATTGCCTTGCTTCTTTTTTCTTGTGAAAAAAAAGAAGATGTTTTACTTCCAAAATCAAACGTAACAATTGTGAAAGATGTTCAGGATCATTCGCCAATTTACATCTTCTTTAAAACAGAAGGAAAAGACACTATTGCAGATGTAAACCGAAAAAACAGTATTATCTCTACCAATTGGCTTTTCAATATTGATAGACGTTTGCCGTTGAAATTAGTAATTCCGGAAGTAATAAAGTTACAGGAAAAAAAGCGTGCTGATAGCGCTCATAAAAATGAAAATGCTGAAAATTATTATTCTTACGCAGATTCTGTAGGAAAGAATCTGTCCTTTTTACCTTTCACGAAAGTGTATTACAAAACAGCGAAACCAAAATCAGAAGGAATGGTTGTGTTTTTTAAAAAAAACGAGACTGTTGAGGTTAATAATCAAGTCCTTAAAAAAGAAGAATTATTAAATTATATCGCAAGTCTTGATTTTGCTGTTCAACCAAAAATGCAAATCTGTTTTGATAAAAACATGAGTTTTGATGCTTATATTCAGAATAAAATTTTAGTGCAAAAACTAGAATCATTTGCAATGGTTAACGAAGAATTCATTTTTTAAACAATTTTACGATTAACCAATTAACCAAATAAACGATTAAACTTTATTGGTGATGATAAGGTTCATTTCTTAAAATCGTAAATCCACGGTACAATTGTTCGATAAAAAACAGACGTACCATTTGGTGTGAAAAAGTCATTAGTGAAAGTGAAATTTTTCCTTGTGCTTTGCTGTAAACCGTATCGGAGAATCCGTAAGGACCGCCAATTACAAAAACCAAAGTTTTGATTCCGGAGTTCATTTTCTTTTGTAATTCTTCAGAGAAACCAACGCTGGAGAAGTTTTTTCCGTTTTCATCCAATAAAATCAACTGATCCGTTGGCGAAAGTTTGGACAGAATCAATTCGCCTTCTTTTTCTTTTTGCTGACTTTCGGATAAATTCTTTACGTTTTTGATATCGGGAATAATCTCCAGATCAAATTTGATGTAAAACGACAAACGTTTGGTATAATCATCAATCAAAGTTTGAAGTGATTTGTTATCTGTTTTGCCTATGGCGATAAGTTTGATATTCATTTTTTGTTGTTATTTTTTGCCACGACACGAGAGTAGCTAATTCACGAAGTAAGTAATGAATTTTTCCGAATTAAAAAATCAAATTAGCACAAATTCTTGCGAACTATACTTTCATTTTACAAGAGTTTGTCTAACCAGGTTTCTCTTTTATTTACTAATCCCAGTTTTTTATGATACCTAAGGCCTGAAGTTTCACTATTAGCATTTTGTTCCGCTAACTCAGCATAAAAAAATGCTCTCTCAGTCTTGCCATTATGTTTGTTTATAATTGATAAAATAGAATTTACTATATACTTTTCAAGTGGAAACAGGAGTTTAGGCTGTCTCTCTATTAAAATATCTTCTACTTCTCCAAATTTTGAAGTGTCATTTGTCTTAATAATTAATTCCGAATAGTCTAAATACGCTTGAGTTTTTACATTAGGATAAACAGTTTCAAAATCAAGTGCCTTTTTATAATAATCAATAGCTATTGTATTTTCTTCACGCTCTTTGTAAATGTTTCCGAGTGTGTGAAGTGCAGAGCCTTTATTAAAGTTATCATCCGGATACTCAGTCAACATCTTATTCAGCAACATGTCAGCAACTTTTAAAAGTTTTTTATCTTTAGTGTCAACTAATTCTATAGCTTGAATTTTAAGGTATTGTGCTCGACCATCTTTTCTTGCACGTCCAAGCTTGACAAAGAATTCTTCTTCGTCAATTTTTGTCCAAGTTTTTCTTCTGTACCAGTCTGCCATTATTGTAGTTTTCTATCTGATAAATCTGCGTAAATCCGTTTAATCCGTAAAGTCAGTGGGCTGCTTTTTATTCTCAAAAACAGTTTCAAAATGCTCTACAACAGGAAACGGTTCATAATAATGATGTAAAATTTTCTTCCATTCTAAATACGCTTCAGAATTCCTGAAACCTTCAGTGTGATCTTCAAGCGTATTCCAGTCTACCAATAAAAGATACTTGTTTTCAGCTTCAAGACATTTCTCTAAACGATGTCCTAAATAACCATCAATCGATGAAATGTATCGACTTGCTTTTGCAAAATCAGCTTCAAATTGAGTTGCCAAATCAGGTTTTATGTAAAGAAAAGCAGCTTCTAGAATCATATGATTTTTTATTTTTTTCACGCAGATCAGGCAGATTTAAGCAGATTTAATTTTGATATTTACAATAAAAAAATCTGCGTTTATCAGCTTTAATCTGTTTAAAATCTGCGTGAAACCCGCAACTGGATTATAAATTTAGTTCTTAGAAAATTTTGCTTCAAAAGTTTTAAATCTTCCGTCTAAATCTTTCACTAATTGTTTTTTTACAGCTGCATCCTGAATAAAACTATAATCGATGCTGTTGTAAACATATTGTTTTATTGTGGCATATGAAACATCAGGATATCTTTTAGCCAATAAAACATATTGTTCCGTCATATTGGTTCTTAAAATTCCTGCATCATCGGTACTGATAACGATTGGCACATTAAATTCTTTATAAAGTGTAAACGGATGTCTGTTTTCTTTTACTTTCAAAATGAATTCATTACTCGTTAAATTAATTTCAATTGGAATATTATTTTTTGCCATATAACGCAATAAATCATACGAATTTGCTTCGTAGGCAATGTCCACTCCATGACCAATTCTATTGGCTCCTGCAACATGAATCGCATCATTGATGTGCCATGTCAAATCTTCGGGCTGAACCAGGCCTAAAGTTAATTCTCCCGCATGAAGCGTATATTTTACATCAGGAAATTTCGAATGGCAATATTTGAACATTAACATGTGCAGCCAATAATCTTTCATAGAATTTTCGCCATGTTCCGGAGAAACGATGTTTACACCTGCAACCAATTTGCTGTCATTTGCAGAGATAAAGGCAATTGTCATGTTTTTGAATAAATCAACAGGATCCATAAAACGAAGTACAAAATTTTGATAACGCATGGTAAAACGATCGTCATCAATTTTTAAGTCTTTATGCAATTTTGCTATAAAATTATTGTTGAAATCGGCAGCGTATTTTTTAGCATCTTTCTTTTGGATCGATTTATACAATTCGTCTAAAAGTTTTAGTACTGCTTTTTCGTCTTTTTGAGAAGCTGCCTGACGTAATTTTGAATTGAAATCTGTCAAGTCAGCAACGTTCATATCACACGGAATTGTCGATAATTGTGTTTCTATATAACTTACGTTTTCAGCAAGGGCACGTTTTTTCAATTCCAGCATTCCTTCTGCAAAATGCCCCTGAATAGTAGGTTCAAATTTTTGAAAAGAATCAAAAAATAAGTCATCAGAAGGTACAGAACCATTATAATCTTTAGCAGACCAGGTTTGCATGACTTGTTGCTCGTAAAAAGCCAGTTTTCCTTCGTTTTTAAGTGAAGAGAAAGTTTTCCAATTGCCATTTACAGGTTTCGTTTTAGATACGTTCATCGATTCTAAATTCAAATAGAAATCTTCAGCAATAGCTCTTTCCAAAAGAGGTTCTGCATAAACTGATCCCGAAAAATGATGGTGTAAATCTCCGCCTTTTGGCATTTGTTGAAAGAAAGCTGTTAAGAGAGCTTCGTTATTTCTGATTTTTTCTAAATAATTTTCAGCCGTTTGAGAAAAGCTGATTTGTGCTATGAAAAAACAGAAAAGTGTAATTATCCTCGTCATACTCTAAGTTTAAATTACATGCAAATATAATGGATTTTGAGGAGATTTTAAAATTTTGTTTTTAAGAGGCAAAGGTTCAGAGGAACAAAGAGACAAAGTTTAAGAGCAATGGGTATTATAAAAATACAAAAGACACACAAGAGTGTGTCTTAGTATTGAAAATTTAAAATTTTGTTTTTAAGGGACAAAGGTTCAGAGGAGCAAAGGGACAAAGTTTAAGAGCAATGAGTATTATAAAAATACAAAAGACACACAAGAGTGTGCCTTAGTATTAAAAATATTAAGTAGTAAGAGAAACCTTTGAACCTTTAAGAAAAAAGTACATCATGAATTTCTTCAACCTTATCAAAAACACTTTTTGCAAAAGGGCAAAGCGGGATTATTTTTAGGTTGTTTGTTCTTGCATATTCTACGGCGGCCATAACCAATTTTTTTCCAACGCCTTTTCCATTAAAATCTTCATTGACTTCAGTATGGTCGATGATGAATTTAGAATCTCCAGCCCAGGTATAAGTCATTTTTCCGGCTTGTTTTTCATCTTCTATAGCTTCAAAATAGCCTCTTCTTGTATCGTTTATTTGTTTGATTTCCATGATAAGTTTATATTAATGTGGTTTTGATTTCTATTGAATGTGTTAGTATTTTATGTATTGGGCAGCTGTTGGCAATGGTTTCTAACCGATGTCTTTGTGTTTGATCTACTTCGCCAATAATTTCGATTTTTCTCGTAAAGAGAGAAACATTTTTATCGGTATCCCTTTCAAAATCAACTTTGATGTTGATCTCAGAAACGTCCCATTGTTTGCGGTTGATGTACATTCTAAGTGTAATCAGAGTGCAGGATGCCAACGATGAAGCCAAAAGTTCTGATGGGCTAAACCCTAAGTTTTTGCCGCCCATTTCCTGAGGTTCGTCGGCGATTACAATATTGCCGCTGGCTGATGTTATTTCCGTTCGATACAAGCGGGTATCTATTTGTGCTGATATTGTTTCCATAATATTATTTAATTCTTGGTTCAGGTAAAGGAACAAATTCAGTTTCGCCTGGAACTTTTGGGAATGTTTGTTCCGTCCAGTCTTTTTTAGCTTTTTCGATCAGGTTTTTATCCGAGGAAACAAAATTCCAAAAGATAAAGTGTTCTTCCGGAAACGGCGTTCCTCCAAAAATATAAACAGTAGTGTTCGCGGCAATTTCAAATTCACATAAAGTACTGTCCGTAGTAATTAAAATTTGTTTCGGATCGTAAACATGTTCACCACTTTTGATACTTCCTTCGAGAATATACAAACCGCTTTCTCCGAATAAATCTTTGCCAATGTTTACTTTTTTAGCTTCTGTACTTTTAATTTCAATAAAGTATAGCGGACTATAAACAGGAACTGGTGATTTTTTGCCAAATGCTTCTCCGGCAATTAGTTTATATGAAACACCGTCTTCTTCCCAACTTGGGATATCGTCAGCTTCTACATGGGCAAAGTTAGGATCCATTTGTTCTAGTTCCTTTGGTAATGCCACCCAGATTTGCAAACCGTGAAGCATTTTATCAGAATGTCTCAAATATTCAGGTGTTCTTTCAGAATGCACAATGCCTTTTCCGGCTGTCATCCAGTTTACAGCGCCTGGTTTGATTTCTAATTCAGTTCCTAAACTGTCGCGGTGCATGATACTTCCTTCAAACAAAAAAGTAAGGGTAGAAAGACCAATATGCGGATGAGGAGGAACATCCATATTTTCGTGATCACTTAAATGTGCAGGTCCCATATGGTCGATAAAGACAAATGGGCCAACAGCCCTTTTTTCCCGGAAAGGCAATAATCTGCCTACCATAAAATTGCCAATATTGGCAGCGCGTTCTTCGATAATTAAACTGATATTTGACATGGTATTCGTTTTAGTTGAAGCAAAATTACAGATGTAGTTAGAATCTGTAACTTAATTTAGATTAAGAAATTTGTTTCCGGTATTATCTATAAAAGTAAGGAAAAGGAACGAGTATGCTTTTATGCTGTCGATTTTATTTAACACATAGAAACATAGATTCAAAATTATATAATGAAGATGGTTTTAAAAAATCTGGATTTTTATACATAGTAAGTTGCGTAATACTACTTGAATTAATGCACGTGAAGCGCCTTTTTAGATAACTAAAAGCTATGTTTCTATGCGTTTAAATTTTTAATCAGTAAGTTCAAATTCCAGTGTTTGACTTTCAGTCCCGTTTATAATAATCGATAATTGATGTATTCCGGTATGAAAAACGCGGGTTGTAATGATTTTGAACGACTGATTTCTTTCAACTTTAATCAGTTGATTGGGTAGATAGCTTTTTTCGCTGATTTTGAATACTTTTTTAGCCAAATATCCTTTTGATTTTTTATAATGAACAGCATATTCTAAACGAACGGTTTTGGTGTTCTCATTTTTATTATTTAAATGAAAATGAAACTGCAGATAATCGCCAATTTTAACTATTGGGGTTTTTATTTCGAAAGCAGAAAGTTCGATATTGGTACTTTCTAAGCCATAATGACTTAAAATTTCCGGATGGCCTTGTTTTAATAATGTACGAGCACCATGTTTGATGATTGCATCTGTTTCTTTACTCGAGCCCTTCCATTTATTAGCAATTTCTAATACAATTTGCGGATTGTCTTTGGCGATATCATTCAGGTTATTGGCAACGCTTCGGCGCACATACTCTGAAGGATCATTCTTCAGGTTTTCTAGAATCGGCAGGATAGAAGCAGGGTCTTTTTTCAGGAACGGAATTGCCATTGCCCAGGGTAATCTTGGTCGGCTTCCTTCGCTGGACAATCTCCGAACGTGATGGTTTTCGTGCAACGACCATCGTGTCATTTCCTCAATCATTTTTTCTTTATACTTTAAAATAAAAGGGCGAACCGCAAATTCGCAACTGATAAATTGTGTGATCGAAACAAAGGCTTTCACCGAAGTTTTGAAATCATCTAAACCATACATTTCGATATAATCAGCAAAAAAGATAAAAGCCAGATTGCCATCTGTAAATTTGTTCTTCTTCAGGCTTTCGATGATTTTGTCAATTAATAAAACGGCTTGAGGGAAATTTTCAGGCATAAACTGATGCAGAACCAGGGTAGTGTGCTTCATGCGGTCTTTCCATTCTTTCTGGGTAAAATCACCTTCGTAAATGGCTTCAATAAATTTTTGTTTATCAAAAGCCGGATGCACTTCGGCGACAGCCTGACCAAATTTCTCGTAAAAAGTAACCGAATAAATATCTTTAATTAATCCCATGATTTTGTTTGAATGAACCTCAAAGATATTTAATGTTATTTGATTTTTTGAACCATTAAGAGATTAAGTTTGATTAAGAATTTACGCTTTATTGCTCCTAATTACTTCATAGTTTTTAATTTTTAAAATAAGGCTAAACTTTCAAATCCACAAAATAAGTCCTACTTTAGCATCTCATAAAACTTAATAAAAATGATTAGCGAAGTACAATTTCAAACCGAATTACAACTATTGATTAGCAACGCAATCCGAGAAGATGTGGGTACAGGCGATTACAGTTCATTGGCATGTATTCCTGAAACGGCACACGGACAAGCGAAATTATTGGTAAAAGATCAGGGAATTATTGCGGGTGTTGCACTTGCAAAAATGATTTTTGAATATGTAGATCCTAAATTAAAAATCAAGACGTATATAGAAGACGGAACGCATGTAGAATATGGTGATGTTGTTTTTGAAGTTTCAGGAAGTTCTCAGTCTATTTTGAAATCAGAGAGAGTAGTGCTTAACACTATGCAGCGTATGTCTGCCATTGCGACCAAGACAGATCAATACGTTCAGCTTCTGGAAGGAACGGGCGCTAAAATTTTGGATACCCGTAAAACAACTCCAAATTTCAGGGCTGCTGAAAAGTGGGCGGTAAAAATTGGGGGTGGAGAAAATCATCGTTTTGCATTGTACGATATGGTGATGCTAAAAGACAATCATATTGATTTTGCCGGTGGGATTACTTTGGCAATCAAAAAAACGAAAGAATACCTGAAAGCAAACAATTTGGATTTGAAGATTATCGTAGAAGCCAGAAATCTGGATGAAATCCGTGAAATTCTGTTAAGTGACGGAGTTCACAGAATCCTGATTGATAACTTTAATTATGAAGATACTAAAACGGCGGTGAATCTCATTGGTAAAAAATGCCAGACGGAATCTTCAGGAAACATTAACGAAAAAACGATTCGTGAATATGGCTTGTGTGGTGTAAATTATATTTCATCAGGCGCTTTGACCCATTCAGTTTACAATATGGATTTGAGTTTGAAAGCGTTTTAAGTTATGAGTTTTGAGTTATAAGTTTTGAGTTTGTAATCTAAAATCTGAAGTCTAAAATCTAAAATCAACATATGTCTCAAGAGATAGAAAATCGGATTGAAAAAATTCCTGTAGTACGTACTCTTGTCCGATTTTTGAAGAGAATAAAACTACCATGGCTGGAAGGTTTTTCGTTATATGATTTACTCGAAATGTATACTATTGGTATTATCGACGGAGCATTTTCGTATCATGCAAGTGCGGTTTCGTTTAGTTTTTTCATGGCCTTGTTTCCCTTTGCCTTGTTTATTCTGAACTTAATTCCTTTTATTCCGATAGAAAATTTTCAGGCAGATTTTTTGTTGTTCGTACAGCAAAGTGTTCCTCCAAATACCTATGATGCTATTAATAAAATCATCAGCGATATCTTAAATAATAGTCACTCGGGATTGTTGTCTTCCGGTTTTTTGCTTTCTATTTTTTTGATGGCAAATGGTATTAACGGGATCTTAAGCGGTTTTGAATCTTCTAAACATGTTTTTGATAAACGTGGTTTTTTTAATCAATACTTAGTGGCGTTGGCCATTTCGCTCGTTATGACCATTATATTGTTCGTAACAGTGGCGACAATTGTAGTTTTTGAGGTGTTTATTCAAAAGACAATTATTCAGGATGTGTTGAGTGATCGTATTCCGTTGATTATTTTGGGACGATATTTGTTTGTTGTTTTAATGATTCTGATAACATCTTCAATATTATTGCGTTATGGTACAAAACAATATAATAAAGTGCCTTTTATTAGCATTGGATCTGTTTTTACAACCATCTTAATTGTTATATCTTCGTTCTTTTTTGGGATTTGGGTTATAAAATTCTCAAAATACAACGAACTTTACGGTTCAATTGGTACTTTATTAATTCTAATGTTTTATATTTGGATAAACTGTATGATTCTGCTTTTGGGATTCGAACTCAATGCAACTATCAGAAAACTAAAACAAAAAAACAAATAATATTATGAAAAATTGGATGTTAACTATTGGGGTTTTCTTTCTGACATTAGGTACAATTCACAGCCAAAGTGTTATTGGGAAATGGAAAACAATTGACGATGAAACCGGCGAGGCAAAATCTATTGTAGAGATTTACGAAAAGTCAGGAAAAGTATATGGTAAGGTCGTTGAGATACTTCGTGCCGATCATAAAAAAGATGTTTGTGTAAAATGTGAGGGCGCAGATAAAAACAAACCAATTTTGGGTTTAAATATTATCAACGGTCTTAAAAAAGACGGTGATGAATATAGCGGCGGAACTATTTTTGATCCTACAAACGGTAAAAAATACAAATGTTATATAACACTTGAATCTGCTGATAAACTAAAACTTCGTGGTTACGTTGGAATCTCTATCATGGGAAGAACTCAATACTGGACGAGGGTAAAAAATTAATTTCATAAAATAAAATGCGAAAATTAGCATCGATAGTTTTATTCTTAACCATACTATCTCATAGTTTTGGACAATCTAAGAATTCGCCATTACAAATAAGTCATCTTACGGGTGACTTTTATGTTTATAAAACGTTTCATGATTATAAAGGAACGCTGATTTCTGCAAACGCATTGTATCTCGTTACTAGCAAGGGAGTTGTGCTTTTTGATGCGCCTTGGGATGAAAAGCAATTTCAGCCGTTATTGGATAGTATAAAAGCAAAACATCACAAAGAAGTTGTAATGCATTTTGCAACGCATTCACACGAAGACAGGGCAGGTGGTTTAGGATTTTACAGAGAAAAAGGAATTAAAACCTATACTATAAAATTAACCGATGAAATCCTTAAAAAGGAAAATAAAAAAAGAGCTCAATTTGTGATTCCAAATGATACTACGTTTACTGTTGGACAGCATACTTTTGAGGTTTATTATCCCGGAAAAGGTCATGCACAAGATAATATTGTAGTTTGGTTCGCTAAAGAAAAAGTGCTTTACGGAGGTTGTTTTATAAAAAGTGCTGACGCAAAAGATTTAGGATATTTAGGAGATGCCGATGTAAAAGACTGGGAGAAGTCTATTAAGAAAGTACAGGCAAAATTCAAAAATCCTAAATATATTATTACAGGCCATGATGACTGGAAAGATCTTGGATCTTTAAATCATACATTGAAATTGGTTCAGAAGTATAATACTGCGAAGACTTCAGGTCAAAAATAATCTCTTAATTCTATAAAATATTTACATGTTTTTTGTCGAAGTTGTCCTGCCGCTTTCCTTAGCTAAAACCTTTACTTATCGTATTTCTGAAGCCGAATTTCATTTTATAAAAAAAGGAATGCGCGTGGCGGTGCCTTTTGGTAAAAGTAAAATATATACAGCTTTGGTCATTGATATTCATCAAAACAAACCAAGTTTATATGATGCCAAAGAAATTCACGAGATACTGGACGAAAAACCTATTGCGACCGAAACCCAGATTAAACATTGGCTTTGGGTAGCAACTTATTATATGTGCGGTATTGGTGATGTGTATCGTGGCGCTTTTCCAAGTGGATTATTACTGGAAAGTGAAACTATTATTTCGTACAAAACAGATACTGTTGTAGATCAAAACGAACTTTCAGACGAAGAGTTTTTGGTTTATGAAGCTTTGCAGCAACAAAGCTCACTAAAAGTACAGGAAATTATTTTGATATTAAATAAGAAAAATATTTTTCCGATTCTTCAAAAAATGATTACGAAAGACATTATTGTTTTAGAAGAGGAGATGAAAGAAAGTTATAAGCCGAAACTGGTTCGGTATGTAAAATTACATGCGAAATACGAATCAGATAATGGCTTAGGAGAATTACTGGAAGTTTTGAAAAGTGCTAATAAACAAAAGGAAATTGTTTTGGCTTATTTTCAGCTTATGGCTTCTGAGAAGAAACCAATCACAGTAAAAAAATTGGTTGAGATTTCGAATTCAGCTTCGGCTACGGTAAAAGCTTTGATTGATAAAGAAATTTTCGAAGAATATCTTTTACAGCAAGACCGTGTTTCGTTTTCGGGACAGGCAACTGAAAAACAATTATTATTAAGTGAACCGCAGGAAGCTGCTTTTACAGCGATCAGGAATAGTTTTGCAGAGAAAGAAGTTTGTTTGTTACATGGTGTTACATCAAGCGGAAAAACAGAGATTTACATCAAATTAATAGAGGAATATTTAGCTACCGGAAAACAAGTTTTGTATTTGTTGCCGGAGATTGCACTTACCACGCAGCTGGTTTCGCGTTTACGACTTCATTTTGGAGATAAAGTAGCGGTTTTTCATTCTAAATACAGCAATAATGAAAGAGTTGAGGTTTGGAAGCAAACACTCGAAAATTCACCCAAAGCACAGATTGTAATAGGAGCGAGGTCAGCCTTGTTCTTGCCTTTTAATGATTTAGGTTTGCTTATTGTCGATGAAGAACACGAACAGACTTTTAAACAAACAGATCCTGCGCCAAGATATCACGCCAGAGATGCCGCAATTGTACTGGCTAATTTTCATAATGCAAAAGTGCTTCTGGGATCTGCAACACCAAGTATTGAAACCTATTTTAATACCCAGACTGATAAGTATGGTCTGGTGACACTGGCAGAACGTTATAATAATGTTCGAATGCCTGAGATTGTTTTGGTTGATTTGAAAGACAAACATTTCAGAAAAAGAATGACAGGCCATTTTAGTGATCTTTTAATCGAAGAAATTGCTGAGGCTTTGTCTTTGGGTGAGCAGGTTATTTTATTTCAAAACAGACGGGGATATTCGCCGATAATTGAATGTATGACCTGTGGTCATGTACCGCATTGCCAGCAATGTGATGTAAGTCTTACTTTTCATAAGCATAAAAACCAATTACGCTGCCATTATTGTGGTTATTCTATCGCCAAACCATCGCACTGCCATAGTTGTTCAAGTATTGATCTGACTACAAAAGGATTCGGAACGGAACAAATCGAGCAGGAATTAATAGCGCTTTTTCCTAAAGCCAAAACAGGCCGAATGGATCAGGATACCACGCGTGGGAAATTTGGTTTTGAGAAGATCATAGATTCTTTTAAAAATCGTGAAATTGATATTCTGGTAGGAACACAAATGCTTGCCAAAGGTTTAGATTTTGATAATGTGAGCTTAGTCGGGATTATGAATGCCGATAATATGTTGCATTATCCTGATTTCAGGGCTTTTGAGCGTAGTTTTCAGATGATGACGCAAGTGGCAGGAAGAGCCGGAAGATCTGAAAAACAAGGAAAAGTGGTAATTCAGACCTACAATCCAAATCACAATACAATTCAGCAGGTTACCAGCCATAATTATATAGGTATGTATAAGGAGCAATTATACGATCGCATGATTTATAAGTATCCGCCTTATTTCAGGATTATAAAGCTTACTTTGAAGCACAGGGAATTCGATAAGTTAAAAGAAGGTTCAATGTGGCTGTACCAGGTTTTAAGTCAAAATCTGGGGATTCCGGTTTTAGGTCCCGAAGAACCTGCCATTAGCAGAATCAGAAATGAGTACATCAGAACCATCTTAATTAAGATCCCGCAGAATATGCCATTGGGTGCAACAAAAAAAACTATTCAGAAAATGATGAATAGTTTTGAGGCTGTTGCGCAGTACAGAGCTATAAAAGTTGTTGTGAATGTCGACTTTTATTAAATTATGACGACGTTGACAATGCTTTTACTAAATCTTCTTTTTTATTTCGGCTGAGCGGAATTTTGGTAATACCAATTTCGGCAAATTTGCTGTTAAAGCGTTCTACCTTATCGATGTTGATAATATAAGATTTGTGCACACGGATAAATTTGTCTTTAGATAAATCATTTTCAAAAGATTTCATTGTCGAAAGCACCAGATTACTGTCATCTTCAGTAACAACCCTTACATAATCTCCAAAAGCTTCAATCCATTTGATTTTTGCGGTAAAGATTTTAAGTTTCTTAAGGTTGCTCTTGATGAATATATGTTCACCTTCTTCTTCTTTGACATCTTTTTTGAGCAAATGCATATCAATTGCCCTTTTTACAGAAGCATTAAAGCGATCTACAGCAATAGGCTTCTGAAGGTAATCAGTTGCATCATAGTCAAAAGCTTTTAAAGCATATTCAGCTTTAGAAGTAATAAAAATAATTTGCGGCTTAGATTTTAAGCCGTCTAAGAAGTCAAAACCATTAATGACGGGCATTTCGATATCAAGAAATATTAAGTCGATATTATTTAGAGAAATACAGCTTTTTGCTTCGATTGCATTAGAAAAATCCCCGATTAAGTGCAAACCTGGGTGATTATTAACTAATTTTGCAATAATTGTCCTCTGTATAGAACTATCATCTACAACAACACAGTTTAGTTTCATAACATTAAAATTTAGAATAAATTCAGGATAGCAGTAGTAAATGTATTATTTTTTTGTAAAAAAAACTAAAATCGGCATGCATTTTTTACATTACAACGAATAAAAGTAAAAAAGTGTTGTATATATAAATTAAATGGTTACTTTTGCACCCAATTTTAACAAATAAATATTGTATTTATGAATCATTATGAAACTGTTTTCATTTTAAATCCCGTTTTATCTGAGGTTCAGGTGAAGGAAACAGTAACGAAATTTGAAGAATTTCTTACTAGTAGAGGAGCTGAAATGGTGTCAAAAGAGGATTGGGGTCTGAAAAAAATGGCTTACGAAATCCAAAACAAAAAAAGTGGTTTTTATCACTTATTCGAATTCAAAGTAGCTGGAGAAGTTCTAATTGCTTTTGAAACTGAATTTAGACGTGACGAAAGAGTTATGCGTTTCTTAACTGTAAGTTTAGACAAACATGCTATTTCATGGGCTGAAAGAAGAAGAGCCAAATTAAAATCTACTAAAGCTTAATTATTATGTCTACAATAGAGCAATCTGCAAAAGGAAAAAAAGACGGAGATATCAGATATTTAACGCCTTTAAACATTGAAACTAACAAAACTAAAAAGTACTGTCGTTTCAAAAAATCAGGAATCAAATATATCGATTATAAAGATGCTGATTTCTTATTGAAATTCGTTAATGAGCAAGGAAAAATTCTTCCTCGTCGTTTAACCGGAACTTCATTAAAATACCAAAGAAAAGTTTCTGTAGCTGTAAAAAGAGCGCGTCACTTAGCTTTAATGCCATACGTGGCCGATTTATTAAAATAATATTAAAAGAATAGTTGTTGGTTTCCGGTAAGATGGAACCTAACTTCTCAAATAAAGGACAACAACATGGAACTTATTTTAAAACAAGACGTACAGAATCTAGGATTTAAAGATGATGTAGTTACTGTAAAAGCGGGTTACGGACGTAACTTTTTAATCCCTCAGGGTTTTGCTTCTTTAGCAACTCCTTCAGCTAAAAAAGTATTGGCTGAAAACCTAAAACAAAGAGCTCACAAAGAGGCTAAAGTTGTTGCTGACGCAAAAGCATTAGCTGAAACTTTAAAAGCGATTGAAATTAAACTTTTCGCAAAAGCAGGTGGAGAAAAATTATTCGGTTCAATCACGAATATTGATATCGCTGACGCTTTAGCTAAAGGTGGACAAGTAATCGATAGAAAATTCATCACTAGCGGTATCGTTAAACGTACTGGTAAATACACTGCAAATGTGCGTTTACACAGAGATGTAATCGTTGAATTACCATACGAAATTGTTGCTGAAAAGTAATAGTTTTATATACTATATAAAAATCCCGATGCGAATCGGGATTTTTTTGTTTAAAAGAAGTAATAATTAATCAGACTTAAAGTTATTTGCGCAAAGCATCTTGCTTAAAGCTTATAGCGTAAGGCATAAAGCCTAAAAATAAAATGAAATACGCAAGATTAACAAAAGAGCAATTTGATGAATTGCATGCAGAATTCGCTAATTTTTTAGCTACACAGACGATTGATAAAGCAGAGTGGGATTCTCTTAAAATTAATAAGCCTGAAGTGGCAGAACAGGAACTGGATGTTTTCTCAGATTTGATTTGGGAAGGTGTTTTGTCCAGAGCAGAATTTTTAGAACATTTTTCTAAAAATCATATCTTCTTATTCAAGTGTTTTGAAAAAGATGTACAATCGATAGTTTTAAAATCGCTTGTTTCTGAAATTGACTTTTTAACTAAAGAAGGCCTGCAATGGTTAAGTGATAATATGTTCACCGAAAATATAGAAATGAAAGTCGGTAAAAAAGTATTTACAGAGGATAGAAATGCCTCTATTTTTGAATTGATTCAGCAAGGTGCATTTTTAAGTGATGGACAATTATTCACTCAAATTAATACTATTATTGAGTCATAATTTAGTTTTGATTTCTTCAAAAAAGGTAAATAATTTATTTGTTAAATTATTTACCTTTTTTTGTTTTTTTAAGTTTTGTTTAAGCTTTTTTATTTTTTAGACCCCGTATTTCTACTCCTTTTTTTAGAATAACGCAATAAAAATTATTTTTTAATTTTAAATGTAAGTTTTGCTTTTCAAATTAACCTTTTGTGTTTTGTTTTAATCGATTACTATTCTGTTTGTGTAGTTCTAGTACTACATAATAGAGATTTAACATAAAAAAACTTTTTTTTTGAAACAATTTATTTTAACCATTTTTTGCTTAAAAGTGTAGGTTTTTCTGATGTTTTAACGGTTTTTATAATTTTAAGTTTCCTTTAAAACTAAAATAATAAGAATTTTACAGTTGTTTTATATTTTACTTTTTTCTAATTTTAAAATACCAAAGTTAAACAAAGTACTTTTTTTAACTTTTAAAAACGCTTGTCAACAAAAACAATTTGATTGCATTTTTTTATTAAAACGAATTATAGTTTTTGTATTTACTGAAATTTCAAATTAAAGATTTAAATCGTAACTTAATTATATTGCTTATGGAATTGACTTCTACTCTCCTTATCAAGTTTGCATTAATTATTCCTGTTATTTTAGTTTTGTTTTTTATCTGTTTGAGAATAATTAAGTTTATTTCGAAATCAGTTTTTCATGTAAGTGCAAACTTTTCACAACAATTTTTTAGTTACATCAGTTTTTTATTTTTGAAGCCCAAACGGAGTCTTTATTAATAAAGAGCATTTTTTGCGTTCAAATTTATTTAAACTCAAAATGGTCTCTTGTTAAAAATAATGTATTCAATTTTTAGAATTCAATTCTAAAGGAACAAAGTTTACAGATCGCCTAATCAACGTTCTATAAATATTGAATCATACTATATATTAAGAATTTCCCCAGTTCTACTCAACTTAAATTTTCTTTTATGAAAATTAATTCTACAACAAATCACTCCTCCTGGAAGATTGATTCAGATCAATATTTCCTGAATTTTTTCGGACATTTTTTATTCTCTAGGAATAAAAACTGCTCTTTGGTATACTTCGGTATACGCAATACGACATGATTTTTTTATTAAATGCAGTTTACATTCTTAGTATACTACGGATTTAAATTTCATTTTAATTAGTTGATTTTTAACGTTTTTTAAAATTGCCTAAGCATACGTGCTTATCGCAACAGGTATTTTATTGTCCATTTTCTAATCTTCCAAATTATGAAAAAAAATTTTACTTTTTATGATCTCATCGTTAAGAAGAGATTGTTGGCTTTATTGGTTTTATTGCTGTTTTGCAATATAAATTATGCGCAGACTTTTTGTAGACCAATCTCACATACAGTCAATAGTGGAGGTGGTATTTGTATAGGATTGAACGTAGATTCTCCTGCCAAAGCATATGATCAGGATTTAACTTCTTACACAACAATGGTAATGGGTATTAGCGTTGGTTGTTTTGCAGAAGAAACTTTAAATTTTGATCAGATTGCGAAAGCGGGAGATCAGATAGTTCTTTATTTGGGTGATGGTAACCCATTATTAAGTGCAGGATTATTGTCAAATTCAACTGTTCAGGCGAAGCTTTCTGGTGCAGATGCTGGTGATCCTGTTGCTCTTAATGGATTAATAAATGTTCAACTTTTAGGAGGTACTAATATTCAAGTTTTTAAATTTACGCTGACTAAAGATGCAAATCAGATAAAGATTAGAACCAGCGGAGTTGTTTCTTTATTAAATAGTTTAAGAATATACGATGTGCGCTTGCAATTCGCAAGCCCTGTTATTACGGGAGGAAATACACAAACAGTGTGTACAGGGCAATCTATTGCGCTTGCAGCTACTGCGGCAACAGGTACAACTGTATCTTGGTATGATTCACCAACCTCTACTGCTGCACTTTCTACTACTGGTAATTATACTACGCCAGCCTTAACAGCTACAACAACTTATTATGTAAGTACTTCACGAAGCCCTGGTTGCGAAAGTGATGCGCGAATACCTGTAACTATAAATGTTCTCAATCCTATAAAACCAGCCGTAAGTACTGTAGGAACTTCAATCTGTTCTGCAGGAGCAACACAGGCAACTACATTATCAGTGATAAATCCGGTATTAGAAACAACTTATTCCTGGTATAACGTGCCGACTGATGGAATAGCATTAAATACGGGAAAGGGAGATACTTACTCGCCAACTGTGCCTGTAGGTATTTCTACTTTTTATGTAGAAGCGTCCATTGGAGCCTGTAAGTCTGCCCGTACACAAGTAACTGTTACTTCGACTCCGGTTCCGGGGCTTGCTACGATATTAACGCCTAGTGTAACTATACTTTCCGGGCAAAATGCCACTTTAAATGCTTCTACAACTGAACCAGGTGTTGGTTTAGATTGGTATGAAACTACTACAGGTGGAACAAAATTATTAGCCAATTCTACTACTTTTACAACTCCTATTTTAACAGCAAGTAAAACCTATTATGTTGAATCTGTTAATACTGTAGGGGGATGTGTAAGCGCAACAAGAGAACCTGTTACGGTAACCGTTTTACCAGTAGCATTAGGAGGATGTCTGGAAGCCAATAGCCAACAAACTGCACAAAACGGAATTTGTTTGTTATGTTCTACAACATCTCCTAATAATTCAGTAGACGGAAACAGTAATACAGCAGCAAGATTAACTCTTACGGCTGGTTTGTTAAACGGTTGGATTCAGCAAACCCTTCAATTCAATAATCCGGGAAAAGCAGGTGATATTGTAGATGTTGATTTAGAATTACCGGTTGGTATTGCTGATCTTTCTTTATTAGGTGGTGTGAGTTTAGCCACTTATAATGGTGCCACTTATAATGGAGACAGAACCTTTATCAATAATGCGTTGGTTACTTTAAGAGTACTGGGAGGAAACAAATTCAGAGCAAGTATTGTTGCCGGTGCAAATTTTGATCGTGTCGAGATTAGATTAGGTAGTTTGGTTGCTGCAGTAACCAGTTTAGATATTTATCAGGCAACGTATAGATATAAAGCACCTGCAATTACAGGGAACACTACAATTTGCGGTGGACAAACTACAACCTTGACAGCTAATTTAGCTTTGGGCGAAACAATCAAATGGTATGATGCTTTATCTGGTGGAAATTTATTAAGTAGTACAGCTTCTTTGACAACTTTACCGCTAACTGCTAATACAACTTATTATGTAGAAGTTACTCGCAATGGTTGTGTAAATAGCGAAAGAAATCCTGTTGGGGTTACAGTAAATAACCCTGTTGCTCCAACGGTAGTTTTTGGAGGTCCGTCAAATTTATGTAGTGGAGAATCGACAACAATAACAGTAGATACGCCAGTTGCAGGTACGACTTATAGATGGTACAATGCAAATTCTGGCGGCAATTTATTGTTTACCGGAACTAGTTTTACAACACCAGCTTTGACAGCTTCTACAGATTATTATGTTGAAGCTGTAATTGGAAATTGTTCAAGTACCCGTTCTCAGGCTTCAGTGAATGTTAACCCGTTACCTCCGGTTCCAACTGTGGCTGTAACAACAGTAATTGTTCCTTCTGGTCAAGTAGTAACTTTGCAAGTTACGAATCCGGTCGTAGATGTAGCGTATGAATGGTATGACGCTGCAACAGACGGAACAAGATTATTTATTGGTACTAGTTTTACACCATCTCCAGCATTAACAGCTAGTAAAACATATTATATTTCTGCTAGAAATAATTTTAATTGCGTAAGTAGTACTAGAACAGCAATTAATGTTGTAGTAACACCTCCAGCTCCAATTACTAATTGTTTACAAGCTAATGGACAAGCGATTTCAACAAGTGGAATTTTGTGTGTAGGTTGTGGAGCTGCATTGAATACGGAAGGACTATCTGTAGATGGAAATTATAGTACAGCAACAAGGCTTCTAAATCCTGTGGGAGTAGATGGCTATGTACAACAAAGACTTACTTTTGCAAATCTTGGATTTGCAGGAGATATAATTGAAGTTGAGTTGGGATTACCAACGGGAGTTTTGGATATTGGTCTTCTTTCTTATATAAGTTTACAAAGCTTTAATGTTGGAGTAGATAATCCAGATACAGTTTCTATTAATAACCTTTTGAATATACAGCTTTTAGGAGGAAATCGTTTTAGAGCTAGTTTTGTAGCCGGAGGTGATTTCTCAGGAGTTCAGGTACGTTTGGGAGGAGTTCTATCTTTATTAAGTGAATTAGATATTTATGGCGCTTCATTTAAATTTAAAGAAGCAGCAATTACAGGTAATACAGTTCCAATTTGTTCTGGGGAATCAGCAACGTTAACAGCTACAGTTACTGGTGGAGATACAATTAATTGGTATGATGTAGCAAGTGGTGGAACTGCTTTAGATTCAAACACAGCAACTTATAATACAGGCTCGCTTACAACAACAACAACCTATTATATAGAAGCTGTAAGAGGAATATGTGTTAATAGTGTTCGTCAGCCAGTTACAGTTACGGTATTACCAATTCCAACAGCAGCAGATATTACAATTGCAAGCCCTTTGACAGCTTCTTGTAATGGAAGTGTAGTATTGGCTCCTACATCTGCTTTGGCAGGAGCAACATTTAAATATTATTTAGATCAAAATAAAACACAAGCTGCGGCGGGAACTATAGATCCTTCAACGGGAGCTTTAACCATTAGCGGGCTTACTTCTGCTAATCCTACTTATACTTATTATATATCTGTACTTAACGGAGGAGCTTGTGAAAATATAGACGGAACATTAAAAGAAGTTATTGTAAATTATCCTGCAGGTTCAAATTTAACGGTTGCAAGTCCATTTGCAGGTTGTGCTAAAGTAAACCTAAAAGATGCTATTACAAATTTTGATACAACAGGAAATACAACTTATACTTTCTTTGATTCAGCCAATAATCCAATTACAGATGCTGTTGCTGCTAATATCACCGCCACTGGTAATTATTTTATTCAGGCTCAGACAACTGGCGTGGCTTGTCCATCTGTAAAGTTACTAGTAGAAGTTAATGTAAATCCTCTACCGACATTAACGGATGTAACCAGTTCAATTGCGGTTACAAAAGGTTCTTCGGTTAGCTTAACTGCAACATCAAACGGAACAATTGCATGGTATGATCAACAAGGAAATTTAGTGTCTTCAAGTAATTTGGGGCCTCTTAATACTGTTGGTATCTTTACTTATACTGTAATAGCAACTTTAGGAAACTGTACTACAAGTCAGATAGTAACAATAAGTGTTATAGATCCTGCTTCTTGTGATGCATTACAAGAAAGAGTATATGCTGATTCTCAATTAAAAGGAACAGTTATTAGCGGAACGGTAACAAACGAGCTTTTGGCAGTAGATAAAGATCCTGCAACATATTCAACAATAACAACTGGTTTTGGGCTTTTAGGTATTGGTACTACTTGGCAAAATCTACAATGGCCAACTACTATTCCTAAAGGAACTCCCGTAACTGTTAAACTAGGTTTACAAAATATTTTGCTTGCAGTAGGGGAAAGTATTTCCGTAATAGGTACTAAGCGTAACGGGGGGGGAACCCCAATTGATATTGGAACTTTACAATCGGTATCAAGTTCACTAGTGAAATTATTGCCAGGCCAAAACTCATTCGAATATACATTTGTTCCATCTAATACAGCTGGAGTTCAGGATTATGATGGTATCAGAGTTCAGTTAGGATCTATTGTAAGTCTGGCACAAAATGTTAATGTTTATGATGCTTACTATAAAAAAGAAGTGACGCAAATAGCATGTGGACAAGGTGATATCGAAGATGTTTTCTCTGGCGTAAAAGACTTAGGAATTGGGGTGTTAACCGCTACGGTGGGCGTTTCTGATCCATGGAATGTAGCTGATAAAGATGTGGCTACCTATGCTACCATGTTTAATGGAGTAGGAGTACTTGCTGGTGCTGAATTAACCGCAACTTTTCGAACACCATCTATGGTGGGAGATAGTTTACGCATTACGATTTCAAAACCAGGAACTCTTTTAAATGTTGGCGTGCTTGCAGGATTCCGAATTCAGCTTTATTCAGGAAATATTGCTGTTGGTGCACCAATACAAGGCAATGATAATACAGGTTTGTTGACTCTAAAACTGCTTTCCGGAGATACTATGGCTATGACAATTGTTGCGCCTCAGACACAGCCCTATGATAAAGTAGTGATTACTTTAGCTGCTGCTGTTAATGTTTTAGATCAGCTTAGAGTGCACACTATTGACCGTGTAACCAATACTAAAGTAGAAGGATCAGATGATAATAATAAGATAACCGTCTGTCCGGGTGCGACGATTACGCTCACAGTCCCTACAAAATCTTGTGCAGGTTATGCCTGGTACGATACGCCAATAGGAGGGAATCCTGTAGCAAGCGGTCAAAGTTTTACACTTCCGGCTACGTTAGCGGCAGGTACTTATAAGTATTATATTCAGCCTATTCGTTACGGTTGTGCAGCTCTGGAAAGAGGTGAAGTTACGGTAGTAGTTAGAGCAACTACTCCTGCAGATGCAATAGCAAACGTAACAATAAACGGAACTAATGGTACTATTGTTTGTACTGAAGATGGTACAGTAACCCTGGCTGCAGTTTTAAAACCGACACCAGCACTGACTACTCCGGTGTATCAATGGTTTAAGTTTGATGGTACAGGTCAGGTCGCTCTTACAGAAACAACATCGACATTAGCATTAACAGGATTAACTCCGGGAACTTATACCTATTATGTAGGAGTTAGTTCAGTTGAATATTGTGAAACGGCAGTAGCAGATAGAAAACAAGTGACATTTACTATTTTGCCAAGTTCTCTTGCAACAGATATTAATGTAAATAATGCTTCTGTTTGTCTCGGAACTAGTGCTGTATTGACACCAACTAGTACGTTGGCAGCCCCAATTTTCTTTTGGTATTTGGATGCTAATAAGACTCAGCCAATTCTTAATGGAACAACTAGTGGTGTAACTTATGCAATTAACGGAACGACAGGAGCCTTAACAGTAACAGGTTTAACAGCTGCAATGAGTCCTGTGTCTTATTACGTAGCAGTTGCAAGTATTAGTACTTGTCCAAATAAAAACGGAGAGCTTCAGGTTGCTACTGTAATAGTTAATGATCCTCCAACTCCAACTTTAGTAACTGCCGGAACACAAAACTTCTGTTTGGTTGATGCGCCAACTTTTGCAAGTGTTCAATTTAACGAAACAAATATTGTTTGGTATACAGCTTCGATAGGAGGAACAGCAATTCCGTCAACTACAGTGTTGACAAGCGGAACTTATTTTGCTGCATTAAAAGATGCCACAACAACTTGTGAGAGTTCA
>NZ_MUGR01000042.1:0-46990 GCF_002217195.1 Flavobacterium aquidurense
ATGATTACCGTATAATAAAATTAGAAACTGAGGAAAGAATAAACAGGCTCGAAGTAAAATTAACCTCTGGAATTAAAGGTACTGCAAACGTGGAACCCCTACTGAATAAGGCTATCAGTAATATTTCTCAACTTGCAACATTATACGTAGAAGGAACAACAGCAAGGAAAAGAAAGATTATAGGTTCGATTTTTCCTGAAAAACTCACTTTTGAAAATAATCAGGTTCGAACCACCAGAATTAATGAAGGATTGAGGCTAATGCTCTTATTTTACAAGGGCTTAGACAATAAAAAAAAAGGGACAAATCAGAAAAATTCTGATTTGTCCCAAGAGGTGACTTAGAAGGAGCGAATATGAACCTTTTACTTGAAGATTTAAAAATTTTAGCCGACTCATTTGAGGATATTTTGTGATATAATGTTTTAAAAAATAACTAATTAAACTTTTCGATAATGATATATCCCCTTACATAAATTTAGTGACTTCTACTTTCAAGATGTCTAAAAAATAATATATATATAAGTTAATTTTAGACTAAAATTATTGTCTTAATTAATACGAAAGATGATTCACAGAAGCTCTTTTTTTTTGGAAGAAATACTTTATTTTTTTTTAGACTCTGTACTAGGTGACTCTTTTTTGAGAAATTTTGAATACCTAAAACAAAGAGATCAGATTGAGAATTTCCACAGTTTAGTGCTCTATACATATAAAAAAAAATACTTAGAGTTTTGTGGCAGATTCGTGGCAGAGGAAGTCATTAATTTTATGCTAGAATTGAGGTCCTATTAAAAATTCCACACGTATTTAGCAGACTTTTTACTAGGATATTTTACTGCTATATCATGCAGTACCCAAACGATATCATACCAGCTAGAAACGTTCTGGCTCTTTGAAGTGGGAGTTAAGAAAATCTAGAGCATCCTCACCGTCGCTAAAAAAATAGAATTTTGTTTGGGTGGGAAAGTTTATCAAGTACTTCTTTTAGTATCTCCTGATCGTCTTGATCATCTTCAATAATGATTATTATGCCTTTTCTGTTCATTTCAATTGAATCTAAGATTATTTTCATGATGAAAATACATTTTTTTTGTAATAAAAACTGCTAAAAGGTTGATATTATAAAATACCTACCAAAGTTTAGGCTCACAACTTTATTAAACTGCTACAGTAAGACTTTCTTTTAGTATAGTTACATAAAGTTTATTGGTTTTCAGATATTGGTATTCACCGTCAATCTGCACATCAATGAATATTTTCTTTGGTACAACAATATTCATTGTATCACATTTTATCATTGTAGCTTTCTTAAAGCTCTCTGTAGTTCCTTTAAGAATGCTGAAAGCAAGATGTAGTTTTCCAAAAAAATTGATTTTTGGAACTATAAAAATATCCAATTTTCCATCGGTAAGACTGGCCCTCGGAGTAAGGCTCATACCGTAGCCCATTTTATTGGAATTGGCAATAAAAAGCAGCATTGGGTTTATCCACATATTCTCACCGTTAATATTCAAAAGAGTTTCTGCCGTGCGGTATTCAAAAGCAGCAACAATAGATGCCCATACATAAGACATCAGCTTTCTTCTTCTGGACTTTTCATATTTTTTAATAATCATACCATCCATAGCGATACCCATATTGCTGAAAAAATAATAATGATTGACCTTTCCTGCATCAATTCGTATGGTCCTGCCTTTGGAAATAATTTCCATAGCCTTATTAATCTGTTTGGGAATCTTCAGGTGCGAGGCCAGTCCGTTACCTGAACCTACCGGGATAATTCCCAGCATGATTTTAGATTTCACCAGACACGAAGCAACCTCATTGACTGTGCCGTCTCCTCCGCAGGCCACAATACAGTAAGGGTCATTTTGCATAGCGGCGGTGGTCAGAGCCATGGCATGTCCCTTATACTGAGTGTATTCCACTACTACATGTTGGTTGGGAAAAAAATTTCTAATCATTTGAACATTTATGTTATGGGTACCGCCGCCCGAAATTGGATTGACGATAAAATGAATATAGAGTGAAGCCATGATTTTAATGTAATAATTTATTGGTAAATAGATAATCCGCGGTCTGGTACCAGGCAATAGTTTCTTCCAGCATATTTTGGTCAATATCTACCGGTGAAAGGCTGTTGTCTTTCTTATCCCATAAATACGCCGACTGCTTTTTCTGGTCTGAGAGTATTACCACCTTATTTTTCTTCATTAAGGTGAGTTTTCTATAAGTACCCACAAGGGCGCGCTGTTCATAATTGGAATTTAAAATATCATTCCCAAAAAAAATGGAGTTATAATTCCAATGCATAAGAGAAAATAAGGTGGGAAAAAAATCAATCTGTGAGCACTGTTTTAGCACTTTGCGATTTTGATCTTCAGGCATGTTGACAATAAATGCCGGAATATGATAGTTGGCTATGTCAATTTCATCCTTACCCGCGCTACTTGCACAATGGTCAGCAATCACTACAAAAATTGTATTTTTGAACCATGGTTTTTCCTTGGCCTTACGGAAAAATTCGCGTAGTGCATAATCGGTGTATTTCACCGCCCCGTTTCTCCCAGTTCCAGAAGGTATATCAATGGTATTATCAGGATAGGTATATGGTCTGTGATTGGAAGTGGTCATCACAAAATTAAAAAAAAGCTCTTTTTTACTGTAATGCAAATCAGCCGTTTTTAGCATCTTGCTATAAATATCACCATCACATATGCCCCATGCATTTTCAAAAGTCACTTCTTTGTCTTCAATGTTGTTGCGGACTGTTTTAATTTTATCACTTAGCACACTTCCTCGGCCACGGTCATAAATGGTAAAGCCATTCCCTCCAAAAAAGGCATTCATATTATCAAAGTATCCGTCCCCTCCATAAAAGAAATTCGTAGCGTATTTCTTTTTTCTGAATACTGATCCAATAGTAAAAAGATCACTGTTTTCCGGTCGCTTGACAATGCTCTGGCCCGGTGTTGGAGGGATACAAAGTGTAACAGCCTCCATTCCCCTTACCGTTCGCGTTCCGGTAGCATACATATCACTAAAAAAAATACTTTCCTGAGCCAGACTGTCCAAAAAAGGTGTAATATTTTCCTTATTGCCGAATTCTTTCATAAATCCTGCGCTGAAACTCTCTACTAATATAAAAACAACATTCTTTCGCTGTTCTTCCTGCCCGCAGCTGTCAATTATTTTACGGCTGACAGAGCGCATGGTTTTCCCACCACTATTTCCACTTCCCTGAAGTTTGCTTCTTACCAGGGCAAATGCCTTATCGTCATCAATAGAACTGTAAAATTGCTTATATTCCATCTGGTTATTGCGAAAGGCAGCAACAAAAGAATAAATTCCTGATTTGGAAATCTCAGAATTATACCGGTTGGCAGACCATTCAGCCATGTCATTGCGCACAAAGCAGGTAAATATCACTGATATTGAAAGTAATAATGAAAACAAAACAAAACGAGATAACGGTGAAGCAGATACTGAAAGCGTATTTGTAAGGGCACCCCTTTTGAGGAAAATAAAGATAAAAAGTCCCGTGATCAAAAGCATGCTGCCAATTAATATGGGCAACGGATATGATTCCTGGATATTGGCCAATACCTCATGGGTATAAATCAGGTAATCCACCGCTATGAAATTAAATTTAGATTTAAACTCGCCCCAGAATATAATCTCTGCAAAAAAGGTAAGCACCAGAATGAATATGGAAAGTGCAGTAAAGAAAAGTATAATTACCGTGTCGGCTAAACTCCCCACCCATCTCGAAGGCATAATCATGTAATAGAATGATGCAGGCAGAATAATAAAGCTTACCGTTCCAAGATCGTAGAATAGTCCGGTAAGGAGTGTTTGGATCAGGTCAGGCAAAACCAAGGATACGTCCTGATATTCAAGTAAAAGAAAAGCAATACGAAGCAGCAGAGAACTGAATATAAACCAAACTGTAAAATGAAGCAGCAGGTCAAATCTGCCAGCGGATTTGAAATTTGTAAACATAGGTACTGAAATTTTGGAACAAACTTCAGTATGAATTTAGAAGATATTTAGAAGATTAGAAATCCAAGCAGAAAAAATGTTGTTTTTCTTCGAATCTGTAGGAGAAATTCCATCCATTAAGAGTAGCAATCCTGCTGACGATAGAAAGACCCAGTCCGCTTCCCTGGGAGCTGGTGCTCGCTTTAGTAAAACGATTAAAAATACGAAGCTGGTCAAGTGGTCCCGATTCACCTGAATTGCTGAAGCACAATGAATCTTCTTTGAGTAGTATACTTATTTCCCCTGCCTCAATATTATGCCTAATAGCATTGTTAAAGAGATTGTTGATTACAATTTCAAGTAAGACAGCATTAGCTGAAACATACAGGACTGCCTGAGGAGTATACCGTATCTCCAGGTTTTTGGCTTGTGCCTGTTCTGTAAAAAAAGGCAGGTGGCGCTCAACAATAGCGTTCACTGTCATACCTTGGGTAATATCAAACTGCTTGCTCTCAAGCCTTGAAAGCAGCAAAAGGTTCTTATTAATTTTGCCGAGCCTGGAAGCGGCTACATTTACATTTTCCAGAATTTCAAACTGACCCTGGGTAATATCATCACGTTGTTGAAGTGTCTGAAGCATTCCCTTAAAAATAGCCAGAGGTGTCTGGAGTTCGTGTGAAGCATTTTCAATAAATTCACTTTGACTTGCATAGATACTTGTATTTTTTTCCATCAGCCTGGATATTGCCGTATTTAACCTTTCGAATTCTTCTATATCAACATTGGGCAGTTCAGGCTGGCTTACTTTATCAATTTCGAAACGCTCCATTTGCTGCAGTGTTGTGTAAAAGGGCTTCCATAAACGGATTGAGAGAAATCTGGTGATGATAAATAAACCCGTCAGCAGCAAAAAGCCAATAATAGCAAAGAGACGGACTATTCCTATTATCAAAGCTTCATCTTTAATTAGATTAATCTTGGCAGAAAAAATATAATTTTTACCAAGAATATTTACTGGAGAATGCAAAACCCTGTAGCGTTCGTAAGTTTCACTCAGGCAGTTGTAATAACTGTGGTAAAAAAAAATATCATTGGCAAGCTGTTCATCGTTATCCCTAATCTTAAGATCACGGTTAAACTCATTCCAGGCAGCAATTTTATCTGGTTTGAGCGCAGGGAGAGAAAGACTTACAAATTCTTTTTTGAGAATTAAAAGTTCCCGGTCTGCATTATTGAGATAAAGCAAAGTCCCGAAGAAGTAAAAAGCGATGCCCGCAATAATTAGCATTGTAATTGAAAATACCATATAGTATTTAAGGGTCTTGACCAGCAGCTTTTTACTCATTTTTCATCGTCCATTTATAACCCATCCCATACATGGTCTTGATGTAATCATCATAACCTGCGTCAACAAGCTTTTTCTTAAGATTTTTTATATGAGCATATACGAAATGATGGTTATCAAGCATATCTGCCATGTCGCCTGAAATATGCTCAGCGATCGTACTCTTGGACAGTACCTTATTTTCATTGGCAACCAGATACAGCAGCAAATCTATTTCCGTTTTAGTAATGTCTATAAAGATGTTTCCTACTTTAACTGTTCTGGCAAGCATGTCTATAGCGATTTCATTGTAAAGGACAATGTTATTTCCATTAAACTGCTTTCTGCGCACCAGTGCTTTGATACGCACCATTAATTCTGCCAGTTCAAAAGGTTTAGTAAGATAGTCATCGGCTCCGCTGTTAAATCCTTCGATCTTATTTTCAAGTGTGATACCATTAGCGGTGATAATAATCACGCCCTCATTTCTATTCTGTTCTCTGAGTGCCAAAAGAAGCTCTAATCCGCTGCCATCAGGAAGTCCCAGATCAAGCACAATACAATCGTACTGATAGTCTGCAATTTTTTCAAGTGCAGATGCTACTTTGTCTACGCATTGGCACAGAATTCCATTGCCAGAGAGATAATCTTTGATGCTTTCGGACAAAAATTGCTCATCCTCAACTAATAAAATTTTCATACTATCACTAAGCTGCTTTAAAAAATCCTACATTACAGCTGATCAACGCAAAGATAAGATATACTTGCAAATATTATTTGTATTTATCTATGTAAAAAAATACCAAATCCTGAAATTTAGTAAGTCGCGACATAAAATAATCGTATATATGGTATTTTAAGATATCAAAGTAACAAACTGTAAAGCACTATTGAAAAAGATAACTTTACGTCTTTTGTATATTGCACTATACTATAATCTTATGCATGAAATATAAATTTTCCATAATTTTATTGGAAGGTTAAAAATAATTATTTACTTTTATTGCGTGAAAATACTAAGCTTTATACTAACTTTCTATCTGCTAAGCCTCTCAGGTATTACCTGCGCTGATACCGAGGCGTATAGTGCTGTTATAAAATCTACTGAGATATCACAATCCAATCATAATGATAGTAATTCACACAAAGGAGAAAGAGACTTATGCTCTCCTTTTTGTAGTTGTGCCTGCTGTGGAATTCAGGTAGTTAACAACTTAAATACCATTTCATTTGATTTCCCCGCTAACATTCAGGAAATTTCTCCTAAGGTATCACAATACCAATCTATCTTAATATCAAGCTTCACTGGAAGCATTTGGCAGCCCCCTCAGATTAATTCATAATATTATTGCGACCCAGGCAACTTCACATTTGTGATGTATTGTCGTATCATAATAGTATCAATTAATTATGTCAAAATGATAAAATCAAAAAAGAAGGCTGTACAGCCTAAAAAACCCTATGCGGTTTTGCGAACAATTATCACTGTTCTGATTTGTCTTTTACTGCTTTTGGGAGTCGGTGCAAGAATTTACCACTTCTTCACTGTACACCGTCCTTAAAAGACCAGGCAAGTTCATCAGTATACTGCACTTAGATCGCAGTGCTCACCCCATTTCCATTTTTTTAGCAATGCCCATTATATGGCATGCTATTAATAATGCAGATAAAACAGGGAGAGAACATCAAAAACCGCTTTTATACATTTAATTTACAACAAGATAATGTTAGATAAAATAATTCATTTTAGTATCAATAATAAGTTTATTATTGGACTATTCACTCTGGTACTTATAGCTGTAGGGAGCTATTCGCTTTACACGCTCCCGATCGACGCATTACCGGATATAACCAACAATCAGGTACAGATTATCACCAGCTCCCCTACACTTGCCACTCAGGAGGTGGAACAATTCATCACTTATCCAATTGAACAGTCTGTAAAATCAATCCCCAGAATGGTTGAACTTCGTTCAATCAGTCGCTTCGGACTGAGTGTCGTGACAGTGGTATTTGAGGAAAACGTTGATATATACTGGGCACGCGCCCAAATTGCAGAAAGAATAAAAGAAGCAGAAAACACAATACCAAAAGGTGTAGGAGTTCCCGAAATGGCTCCCCTTAGTACTGGATTGGGAGAAATTTACCAATACGTGGTATTCCCTAAAAAAGGGTATGAAAACAAATTCAATGCTACTGAATTAAAGACAATTCAGGATTGGATTATCAAGCCCCAGCTTATCGGAACAAAAGGAGTTGCCGAAGTCAACACGCTGGGAGGCGTGCTTAAACAATACGAGATTGCTGTTCAGCCTGACAAGCTCAAAAGCATGAATACCACGATAACGGAAATTTTCGATGCGCTGGAAAACAACAATGAAAATACTGGAGGTGCATATATCGATAAAAAGCCTTATGCCTACTTTATCAGAGGTATCGGTATGGTTAATAATATCGATGACATTAATAAGATCGTAGTGAAAAACCAAAATGGAATTCCTATCCTTATTCGTGATGTAGCCAAGGTTCAGATTGGCGCGGGAATTCGTTACGGAGCTGTTACCAAAGATGGTAAGGGCGAAGAGGTTTCAGGGATGGTGATGATGCTGAAAGGTGAAAACAGCGGTGAGATTGTAAAGATCGTTAAAGAAAGAATGGAGCAGATTAAAAAATCACTCCCTGAAGGCGTAGAAATTGAACCTTTTATGGATAGGACTGTACTGGTAAACAAAGCCATATCAACTGTCGAAAAAAATCTTATAGAAGGTGCCCTTATTGTAATATTCATCCTGGTACTGTTGCTGGGCAACTGGAGGGCCGGACTTGTCGTAGCTTCTGTTATTCCCCTGGCATTGTTGTTTGCAATCACAATGATGAAATTATTTGGTGTAAGCGGTAACCTGATGAGCCTTGGAGCTATAGATTTTGGTCTTATTGTAGATGGTGCCGTTATCATCGTTGAAGCTATTATACATCGACTCCAGGTTAGCAATAAAGGCAAGCTCAATACAGCAGAAATGAACGAAGAAGTATATCAGGCGTCTTCTAAAATCAGAAGCAGTGCCGCCTTTGGGGAAATCATCATTCTTATTGTTTATCTGCCAATTCTTGCCCTTGTCGGCATTGAAGGAAAAATGTTTGGACCTATGGCACAAACGGTTTCTTTTGCGATTCTGGGTGCTTTCATACTCTCACTGACTTATGTTCCAATGATGTCTGCCCTGGCTCTTAAAAAAGAAACCGGGCATAAGAAAAACATTAGTGACAAAATAATCGATTCCATTTACCGCTTCTACAGCCCTTTATTGGAAAAAGCGCTAAAAGTAAGGGCCGCCGTAATAGGCGTAGCGTTGGCTATGTTTGTTGTTGCCCTGCTTGTTTTTAATTCACTGGGAGGTGAATTTATCCCGCAGCTCGATGAGGGAGATATTGCTACACACCTTATTATCGCATCAGGAAGTTCGCTTACACAGGAAATAGAAGCCACCACAAAGGCAGAAAAAATACTGAGAGCTAAATTTCCTGAAATCAAAATGATCGTTACCAAGATTGGTAGCGCTGAAATTCCGACAGATCCGATGCCGATTGAAGCGGGTGATATGATCATTACACTAAAAGATAAAAGTGAATGGACTTCGGCTGAAACCAAAGAGGAATTGATGGAAAAAATGGAAGAGGCCCTTGAGGAGATTCCAGGAGCTTCAACTGAATTTTCACAGCCAATCCAAATGCGTTTCAATGAGCTTATGACTGGAGTACGAAGCGATGTTGCTATTAAAATATTTGGCGAAGATATCGACATGCTCGTTAGCAAAGGTGAAGAAGTTGTGCAGCTTATAAAAGGCGTGAAAGGCGTTGCAGATGCTAAAGCAGAACGCGTTGCGGGTCTGCCACAAATTACAATCCGCTATAACAAAGATAAATTAGCCCTTTATGGCTTGAAAATTGGCGACCTGAATAAAGTAGTCCGTATGGGATTTGCCGGTGAAGTCGCAGGTGTTGTCTACGAAGGGGAAAAACGCTTTGACATGGTTGTGAGACTGGACAACGAAAGCAGAAAGGATATTGACAACTTAAGAACACTTTTCATTACACTGCCATCGGGAAGCCAGATTCCACTGGAGCAGATTGCCGATGTAAATTATGAAGATGGTCCAATGCAGATCTCACGTGAGAACGGCAAAAGAAGAATTGTTGTCGGTTTTAATGTCCGAGGCGGCGATGTGGAAAGCATTGTAAAGGAAATCCAGGCCAAACTTGACGCTAAATTAAAATTACCTGACGGCTATTACACCACCTATGGAGGGTCTTTTGAGAACCTTATCGATGCCAGCAAGCGTCTTTCCATAGCAGTTCCTATTGCGCTTGGACTGATTTTGATTTTACTTTATTTTACTTTCAATTCTATCAAACAGTCACTGCTGATCTTTACAGCCATACCATTATCGGCAATTGGCGGAATTTTTGCCCTGTGGATTCGTGATATGCCCTTTAGTATATCTGCCGGAGTTGGGTTTATTGCGTTATTCGGTGTAGCGGTACTTAATGGTATTGTGCTTATCGGATATTTTAACCAATTAAAAGCGGAAGGCATGCAGGATGTATATGACCGAATTAGGGAAGGAACCAAAGTCAGACTGCGTCCTGTGGTCATGACAGCTGCTGTAGCGTCACTGGGATTTCTTCCAATGGCTATAAGTACCAACGCAGGTGCAGAAGTTCAGAAGCCCCTCGCAACGGTTGTTATTGGAGGACTTATCACAGCAACATTGCTGACTCTAATCGTGCTGCCGATCCTTTATTTGTATTTTGAAAAAGGTATAGGCAAGATTAAAAGTCCCGGAAAAGCGGTTCTTACTGTTTTGGTTTTGACTGTGTGCTCTGTAACAGCAAATGCCCAGGGACCTGTGCAGTCCATGAATTTAGGAACAGCCCTTGACCTTGGTTTGAAAAATAATAAAAGCATACAGGCATCCCAGCTCGATACACAGGCACAGTCACAATTGCAGCGCTCGGCGTGGGATCTTCCCAAAACCGAATTCCTTGGTACTTTCGGGAAAATCAACTCGCAGGCTAATGACAAAAATATTAGTGTAACACAGGGCATCAGCCCATTTCAAATCGGTGCTCGCAAAAAACTGCTGACCGAATACAGCAACGCAAGCCAGACAAGATTAGGTATTACTAAACAGGAAATAAAATACAGTATTCGCCAATCCTGGAACACAATGCTGTATTTTCAAAAGCAAAACCGCATTCTTGAAAAACAGAATGTGATTCTCCAGAAGTTTGTAAAGTCAGCAGCTCTTAAATTCCAGACAGGGGAAACCAACTCTCTGGAAAAATCTATTGCCCTTGCCAAACAGCAGGAACTGGAACAGCGTATTAAGGAAAACAGCACACAGCTGCAGATTGAAGTCTCCAACCTGAAAACCCTTATGAATCTTGACAGCGATTTTATGGCCTCCGATACCACTTTTGTGCAAATACCGTTTGCTGTTGCCGCTGACACTGCTCTTGTGAAACAAAATCCAGCTCTTCAGCTTTCTGAGAATCAGGTAAAAATTGCCCAGGCCAATTATAAAGTTCAAAAGTCTGTGCTGCTTCCTGATTTTTCAGCAGGATACTTTATACAATCGATCAGCGGAAGCCAGGATCTTTACAGCGCGGCCATAGAAGATAACTCGCTGCAGTTCCAAGGCTTCTCAGTGGGAGTTTCACTTCCTGTATTTGCCGGAAGCGGCACTGCCAAATCAAAAGCAGCAAAAACGTTTATAGAGGTGGAAAAAAAGAACTCAGAGTACCTCTATGCTCAGGTAAAAACTCAATTTGAACAATTGACCAAACAGCTCCAGACCTATCAGTCATTGATTGACTTTTACCAGAACACTGCAATTGCGAATGCTAATTCCATAATTCGAAATGCAACAAAGGGATATCAAAACGGCGATATTTCGTATGTCGAATATGTTCAAAGTATTGAAACAGCTTCCACGATACAATTAAACTATAATGATGCTATCAGCAAATACAATCAGACAGTAATTGCAATTCAGTATTTAATAAATCAATAATTTAAGTTATAATGAAAAAATCAAATATAATATATGCAGTAGGTGCTGCTGTAGTAATTGCAATAATCCTTTATTTTACACTTCGCAAGACAGATGCTGAAGTTCCAAAAGAAGAAGCGAAAACCGAAGAAAAGCAGGCTGCAGGAATCAAAGAAGTAGAACTAAATGAAGCTCAGTTCACGGGATCACAAATAGAGCTTGGAGGCTTTTCACAGAAAAACCTAAGTGATGTTATCAACGCTAATGGTTATACAAAACTTCCTCCGCAGAACCAGGCAGATGTATCTGTCTTTACAACCGGAATCGTCAAAAGTATTTCTGTCATAGAGGGGCAGCACGTAAATAAAGGACAGGTTATTGCTACTATTGAAAGTCCTGAATTCGCCAAAATACAAGAAGCGTACCTTACCTCTAAAAGTAATTTAGAGTATCTTAAACTGGAATTTGAAAGACAAAAAACACTAAGCGCTGAGGAAGTTAACTCTAAGAAAGTATTCCAGCAGACCAAATCCAATTATGAAATTGAAAAGGCCAGATTCAGCTCTCTTCAAAGACAGTTATCAACGTTAAACATTAACCCAAATGGAGCTGCAACCTCAACTGTGGCTGTAAAGGCACCTATTTCAGGATTTATAACTGAAATTAATATCAAATTGGGAAGCAACGTTGAAGCGGGAAAACCACTTCTTGGTATTGTAGATAATTCAAAACTGCACGTTGATCTGCTGGTTTATGAAAAAGATCTTCGTAAGGTAAAACCGGGCCAGGATGTACGTTTTATTCTGACCAATCAAGATAACACTGAAATTAAAGGGAAAATTTTCAGTGTGGGAAAATCATTTGAAAATGAAACCAAATCGGTTGCCGTGCATGCGGATATCATCAATGACAAGCAGCAGTTAATTCCCGGAATGTACATCAATGCCCTTATCGACATCGGTATAAAATCTGTCAGCGCCCTTCCTTTGGAAGCTATAGTTAAAGCGGACGGCCGCGAATTTATATTTGTTCTTGAAGAGGGACATAAGGAAGAAGAATCCCACGATGACAAGCAGGGGCACGCTCATGACGATGGAGACAAACACGAAGAGAATGAAGGCAAAACCTACCATTTCCAGCGTATTGAAGTAAAAACAGGTACCTCACAACTGGGATTCATACAAGTAACGCTGCTTCAGAAAATCGATGCTGGCTCCAAAATTGTGACCAAAGGCGCGTATTATATCCAAAGTCATTTATTAAAAAGTGAAGGCGGCGGAGGTCATGACCACTAATAAGATCATAATTATGAAAACTAAAATTTTATTTATTATTTTGATATTAAGCGCTTTAACAGCTTTTTCCTGCAGGAATAATGACCAAAAAATTTCTGCTCACGATGACCAAAAACATGAGCATAAGGATTCAGACCTGCACACACTGGCCTATGAATGCCCAATGAATTGTGAAAAGGGAAAAGTATATAAAGCAAAAGGGAAATGTCCGGTATGCCAAATGAAACTCATCAAAGTAAACGAGGAAAACCATCAGGGGCATAAGCATGATCCTAAAAACCATCAAGGGCATGAACATTAGGTTCCAGTAACCTAAAATTGTTGAAACGGCGCTGGAATAAATCTAAAATACCAGGTACGGCATATAATGTGCCTGGTTTTAAGGATTAAAAAAATTAGTGGTTGGCAATTAATTCGTAATTTACATAGACATGGATATTAATACAGAACTGGTTATACTTCTAAAACTGCTGGTTTCCTTAATTTTAGGATTCTTCATAGGCTTGGATAGGGAAAGGCACGGGCATGATGCCGGGGTAAGGACATACGCAGCTGTATCTATAGGTGCAACACTCTTTACTTCTATTACAGTTCATCTCGCAGCAGACCCAGGTGCCGCCTCAAGGGTAATAGCCAATATTATAACAGGAGTAGGTTTTCTTGGTGCCGGCATTATTTACCGAAACAATCACGGGGAATCTTCACATGGCCTTACAACTGCTGCTACAATCTGGTGCACATCGGCTGTGGGAGTAGCCGTCGGTCTGAACATGTATATAATTGCCGTGGCAAGTGCTGGTGCATTATATTTTTTACTTTCCCTCCATCACCAAAAATGGTATATCAGGTGGAAAAAAAAGATAAAATATGACCATTCAAGTCATAAGGATCTATAAATTATTTGGGATTAGTGATCTGGCTTTCCTAATAATCAATTTTATAAAAACCATAAAAGCTACTACTATGCTAGTTAAAAACAACAAAAGTTCCATAGTGTTTTTCATTAAATCGATTTGGGTTGATCTCGCCGCTATCATAACCTATGCTTTGGTAATCGGTACCCTTGACCATAATACCATACTGCGTGAAATTGCAATACCTCTTCCCATAACCAGCATAATGGGAACAATAGTAGGATTACTGCTTGCTTTTCGTACCGCGCAGTCCTATGACCGCTGGTGGGAAGCTAGAAAAGTATGGGGAGAAATTGTCAATGATTCCAGAACATTAATAAGGCAGATAAAACAGTTCCTGCCAGAGTCTGAACCTGAATTAAAAGAATTGCCCAGAGACAGGTTATCTGGTGTTTTGCTCTATCGGAAAGCCTGAGAAAGATTCCCTTTTCCAAGCGGGTCGGATCTTATCTTGAGCAGCACCATATAAAAGCAAATAATGTTCCCGCTGAGCTTTTGAACAGACATGCGGATCAGCTGGCACTTGTTACAAAAAAATTCGGGCTAAATGACAATAAACAGGTACAGATCGATACTACTATTGCCCGGCTCAACGACGCTATGGGAAAATGCGAAAGAATTAAAAACACCATATTTCCAAAATCCTACAGCTTACTGATCCACTTTCTGATTTATCTTCTTACCTCTATCCTTCCCTTTGGACTTGAAGACAGTTTTCCAGCAATTGAAATTGTTTTGACCATTATTATATCCTCAACGTTTATAGCAGTGGAAAAAACAGCCATCATCATGCAGGACCCTTTTGAGAACAGTCCCACCGATATACCCATGACGGCACTCTGCGCTGTTATAGAAAACAACATAAAGGAAATTTGCAGCGATACAGTCATACCGGCGATTCAAACAGACTCTTACTATTACATTAACTAGTTTATACAATAACCTTGCGGTATTTTCCAATACCGCCCTAAAAAACTACATTATGAGTGAAAACACCCAAAATACGGATTCTCCAAATAGAACTCCTGTTGGAGATCCAAAAGAAAACGAAAAAGTAACAGCTGTCCACAAGGAAGAGCAGCACTCGGATAGCGACGGGCACGACCACGGAGCCGAAGATACTGATTCAGGATGGAAAAGCCACTGGCAGCTTTTGCTGGCCATAGTTATACTTGTGATAATGCTTGTACTTGAATTCGGTTTTAAGTTTGTACCTCCTTTTCCAGCTGACCTAATAATATTTACTGCAGCATATCTCCTTGCCGGATATAATGTCTTATACATGGCTTACAGAAAGGCCATAAGATTTGACTTCTTTAATGAATTTTTCCTAATGAGCGTTGCTACAATTGGCGCCTTTGCCATTGGTTCCTACAGTGAAGGTGTTGCCGTGATGGCATTTTATTCAATAGGGGAATGGTTTCAGGACGCAGCTGTTAACCGCGCGAAAAGAAGCATTAAGGCACTTTTAGACATTAGACCCGATCAGGTTGCTGTTCAGAGGGACGGCGGCTTTGTAGTTGTAGACCCGAAAGAAGTAAAACCCGGTGAAATCATCCAAATAAAGCCTGGAGAGAAAGTAGCCCTAGATGGTGAACTTATTTCTGATAAAGCATCCTTCAATACAGCAGCCCTGACAGGAGAAAGCAAGCCCGATACAAAAAACAAGGGAGAACAGATTTATGCCGGAATGATTAACCTAAATACGGTTGCCGAAATAAAAGTAACTTCGCTTTTTCAGGACAGCAAGCTCAGTAAAATTCTTGAGATGGTTCAGGATGCCACCTCTCGTAAATCCCAGACACAGCTCTTTATAAGCAGATTTGCAAAAATATACACACCTATCGTTTTTGCCCTTGCCGTTGCAGTCTGCTTCGTTCCCTACCTCTTTGTAGACCCTTACGAGTTTAATGTATGGTTCTACAGGGCACTAGTATTTCTTGTGATCAGCTGCCCTTGTGCACTTGTGGTATCAATCCCTTTGGGTTATTTTGGCGGAATAGGACTTGCCTCCCGAAATGGTATTTTGTTTAAAGGTTCCAATTTCCTTGATGTAATGACTGAAATCAATGTAGTGGTAATGGATAAAACCGGAACGCTGACCGAAGGCATCTTTAAAGTTCAGGAAATCAATTCAAAAGATATAGAAAAGGATGAACTCCTTAAATATGCTGCGGCTATTGAAAGCCAGTCCACCCATCCTATTGGGCTTGCCGTGGTAGAACATGCAGGTAAGGACAGTATCAAAAGCATAGCAATTTCCAATGTTGAGGAAATTTCCGGCCATGGTCTTAAAGGAACTATAGATGGTAAAGAGGTACTTGCCGGAAATACCAAGCTGATGAAAAAATTCAACATCGAATATCCAGCTGAGGTTGATACTATTGTATATACTATTTTAGTGATTGCTATTGACAAACAATATAAGGGACACATTACAATTGCTGATAAAATAAAGGAAGATGCCTCCAGAGCCATCAAAGATCTTCATGCTTTAAATATACAAACCGTAATGCTTTCCGGAGACAAACAGACCGTTGTGGATGAAGTTTCCAAAAGTCTGGGAATTGACAATGCTTACGGGGATTTACTCCCGGAAGGAAAGGTGGAAAAAGTAACGGCATTGAAAAACGACGGTAAGAAAATTGCCTTTGTGGGTGATGGTGTCAATGATGCTCCTGTTGTAGCCCTGGCAGATGCAGGTATCGCTATGGGAGGACTTGGCAGCGACGCTACAATTGAAACAGCGGATATCGTGATACAAAATGATCAGCCTTCTAAAATTGTTACAGCCATAAAAATCGGAAAACTGACAAAGAAAATCGTATGGCAGAATATAATCCTTGCAATGGTCGTAAAGGTAATAGTTTTGGCATTAGGAGCCGGAGGTGTTGCTACACTTTGGGAAGCGGTAATCGCTGATGTAGGGGTATCGCTCTTAGCTATCTTAAACGCTGTAAGGATCCAGAGATTAAAAATGTAACAATAGCACCGGCATTACAAAACCAATATTTACAAAGCTGGAAGCTGGAGAGTTATCATTTATATCTATAGAACTACCATCTATATTTTAAAAACAGGTAGCAATCGTCATTCGATTGCTACCTGTTTTTTTTTGTATTTCCAGATACAGCTGATTGAAGAATCCCAGATTTAATTGACGCAAGAATTTACGCCGGCTGCGGAATCTTTTTCCAGTTGATATATCTAAAGCTTTTCTCTACCCGCTTTAATTGGCATAAGATTGCTTATTCCATTTCAGTTAATAAGAGGATCATATACAAATGATGAAATACTCTCAAGGCAGTTTCTCCCCTAGTTGAGGATTAAATTTGTTAGTTAAGCCGCTGGGTTTAGCTAAAGATCAACTGGAAAAGATCCTGTGCTGCACTTACTATCAGAGGGACAGCTGAAATGCTTTATCAGCCAGCATGTCTTATCACATCAAGCTTTTGTATTTTGCGTGATGCCTTTTAGATCTAACCCAAGATTATTTTTGAATCAGTCCTGCAATTATGTTAATGCTAAGAGCTAAAATAATGGTATTAAAGAAAAAAGAAAGCAGTCCATGGAGCAAAGCTATTCTTCGTATATGCCGGGCTGTAATATTAACATCTGATACCTGAAAGGTGGTTCCAAGCACAAAGGAAAAATAACAAAAATCCAGATAGTCAGGAGTATTTTCGTCAGGAAAATCAAGTCCTCCGTATACCTGTCTGCCTTCTTTCTGCTCCCCAACGGCATAGTAAAGATGAGCATATTTGAAAGTAAAAGTGGTATGTACAAGCCACCATGCAAATATGGCTGAGAAGATTGTCAATAAAATATGGGTAGTGAGTTCTGCGCCTTCCATTTTTTCTGAAGTTTTGTAAAATAAAATTATGGCAATCATGCTGATCAGAGAGGCCAGTAAGATTAAAATCATAATGAGTGATCGTCCCGAATCCTGCTTTTCAGCTATTTTGTGAAGTTCTTTGGGATGACATCCAAAAATGGTCATCCAGGATAAAAAAAGAAACATACCTGAGAACGCCAGCCAGGAAGCCATCCAGTGAATAGAGGCCTTCTCCAAATCCCCCAGAATAAAAAAAATGCCAATTCCAGTGCCTATTGAAATATACAGCCTTAGATGGCTGTCAATTTTGGTAATCCAGTTCTTTGTTAATTTCAAAATTTACTATTTTATAATTTATAATTTACGTTAAAATACTCTGTGATCGTTTTTTAAAGCCAAATTTCTACCACTTCATCAGGTTAAATTTATTGACTTAAAAAACAGTACCATTCCATACGGTTATTAGCTGAATTGATCCTGTTTTTATGACTATAATTCTTTAACAGAAGTAAAAGTTGCAGATTAATAATTTGTAACCCTAATTTTGTATATGGTCATGATCAGATTCAGATTTGGGCTTTCAGATTTCGTCAGCCATAAAGCCAATTCCCCTGATGGTTCGCAGTCTTTTGTCATCGGCATTGATACGGAGTTTTTTTCGTACGTTACTCATAAAAACATCAATGATACTTGCGTCATATTCGTAATCTATCCCCCAGACTTCCCGTATAATATCCACTCGTGAACAGACCTCTCCCTTATGCCGTACAAGGTAAGCCAGCAGAAGAAATTCTTTGCGGGTCAGCACTACTTCCCTGTCGGCTTTAAATACTTTGTAACTGCTCATATTTATAATAATATCCGAGAGTCTATATTCACGTTCTGACTTTTTATGTCCTTTTTTTTCGTACACCATGATCCTTGAAAGGAGTTCGGCTCGACCAAATGGCTTTTTTATGTAATCGTTAGCTCCGCACTCCAACCCTATAATGGTATCTTCCAGATAATCTTTTACTGTGAGAAAAATTATTGGTGTATGGATATCAGACACTCTTATTGCCTGGCATACTTCCATACCTGATGCTGATGGAAGTATCCAGCTTACCAGTATAAGATCATAGTTTCGTGTTGTTGCCCGCAGGACTCCCTCCTGTCCATCTTCGGCAGTATGGACAAAATGTCCCTCATCCTCCAGCCCAAGGCGCAAGAAATCTACATTTTTAGGCTGGTCATCAATTATAAGAATATTCATTATCAACTAGGTAATTAACGGTTAGAGATTTGCTTACAATCCTAAATAATAAGATTTATTTTGAAAGGCAGTTTAAATGCATATGCAATTAGTCTGCAGATCTAAAACTAAGCCCAGCCTTTTTAATTAGAAATTCATTTTAATTACTGATATAAGATTGTACAGACGCAAAGCAGAAACAAAATTTCCCCTGCCTTAGGTCAATATATAATTGCAGCATTTAAAAAATACTGAAATTTGACAAATGCCTCCTGAGGCACCTGCAAAAAAAAAATGAAAAGGAATTTGTGGCTATGCTTGAGCGTAACCTATCTGTGGAGGCTGCCATATACAACTAAGGTAATGGGAAGGAAAGGATCCGTACAGGTTGGAAGTACCTGCCTTAAATTGAAAAGTAAAATAGAAAGAAAGTTGACTTACCTCTGTAAGAGCAACAGCTCCTTTACAGCTTGCACACTGGCAAAACGAGCAGCAAACAGCTTTGTGATTATGACTATCGCTGCTTTTTTGAAGAGAAATGCTATACTTCTCAACAGTAGGGGGAAGCTCCACATCTCCACATGGAATTAACAGCAATGTCAGTAGACGTATTGCCAGTAAAATTACAAAAATGGATCTTTGATAGCTCATCATTGTAAAGCTACAAAAAAACAGACACATTGAAAAGTAAATAGTACTTAATACGAATTTTTCGAGAGAGCATCGTGATTAAAAAGGTGTTTTTTATTGATAATAAAACCTCCAAAACAAAAAAACGCCCCCTTATCAATAGACCAAGGGGGCGTTAAAAACATCTTTGGGGATTATTTGTTTTTTTTGTGGTGTTCACCTTCTGGATGGTGTTCTTTCTCTTTGTGATGCTCTTGCTCATCATGGTGCTCAGGATGATTTTTTCCTGCTTCACCTTCGTGGTGTTCTGGATGTGTGTGATGCTCCTTATGCTTGTCGTGTTCAGGGTGGTCATGTCCCTCTTTTTCCTTTGTGCTCATAATAAATAATTTTTAATTAATAAACTTAATACCTTGTTCAAGCGATCTTAATTAGCGCTTAACGATATGTTTATACTAAATTACTGCAATCAAAGTGGTGAATTCTTAGGATTTACTTAAGATTACATGAATAACAAAATATTAAGAATTTATACCTAATTAATTTTCAACCTTTGGCTGTTGTACAAGATTTCAAATTGTAGAAAAAATTCTACCTGGCGAAAAATTAATATCTTTATTTAAGAGTCTCAAAATGAAGTATTCTCAGGATCTAATTGAATCGCTTTACATCTAAAATATATTTCAATAATTTATATATGAGAAGAATTATCAGTTCATTGCTTTTGCTAATATCTTTTACAGTCTCTTCGCAAGGATTCAACGAAAGAGACAGTACCTTTACAGATACGGTTAAAAATATACAATTCAATTATAAACAGCTTATTATTCCTGGTATACTGTTAGGATATGGATTTTGGGGAATTGAAAGCGGACAGATTAAGAGTTTTAATTTTCAGATTCGTAATGAAATTACAGAAAACATAGACAAAAAAGTAACCATTGACGATTTTTCCCGATACGTTCCCGCTGTTTCAGTTTATGCCCTTAATGCATTTGGTGTGAAAGGAAAAAATAATATAAGGGACCGCTCTGTCATTTTAGCCACCTCTACTATTTTTACTTTAGGAAGTGTGATGGCATTAAAATCCATAACCAATATTGAGCGTCCGGATGGAACCACTAAAAATTCTTTCCCTTCCGGTCACGCTGCTATAGCTTTTGCAGGAGCGGAGTTCCTCTATCAGGAATATAAAGATCAATCTGTATGGTATGGTGTGGCGGGCTATGCAATTGCTGCAGGGACAGGATTATTTAGAATGTACAACAACAGGCACTGGCTTACCGATGTAGCAGCTGGAGCAGGAATTGGGATTTTAAGTACCAAAGCAGCATATTGGCTGAATCCATATGTGACCAGAAAAATATTTGGTGAAAAAGAACGCAAATCTACCTCCTTTCTGATGCCCTCATATGACGGAAGGCAATTTAGAATCGCATTTGTAAAATCATTTTAAAATAAGTAATTAAAAGTTTGCCAGCTGCAAATTAAAATGTTGGATACAGCACTTTCTTCGAAAGGAAATTTCTTTTGTTACTACTGTAGAAGTCGACACTTGATTAACTCCAATAAGCTTTCTGCTTTGATACCAATTTTGAAAACTTTATAGAAAGCAGATAATCTAAATTCGGGGGTTTAATATACTTTTGGGGTATGGCAATTGTTCGGCTTTCAGGACCTGAAAGCGGGTTTTATCATATGGAATATAGGGTATGAAGAAATAAGCGACTACCAAGCATTTTTATGAAATTGAGAACGAGCACTAAATTTTGAAAATAATATCAGAAGAATTTAAAGCATGGATACTATTTTACCCAGATATAACATAGATCTCAAAAATGATTTCGTATTCCTTGATGAAAATGACTTGCATGCATTCATGCTTTCGGATGTAAATGCACATAGCCACAATTATTATATCCTGAGTTTTTTGTATGAGGGTTCTGTCACCCATCTTTCTGATTTCGACCATGAATTAGTTGCATCTCCCGCAGTTTTAATGCTGGATATTGATCATGTACATACGCATCCAGAAATGAGTGGGTGCAAAATTATATCGGTGGCATTTTCGACAAATTTCATTTCAGATCAACAGCAGAAGTTTTTACAAAAGGTAAGTCATGTATTTTCGCGGCCCTTTATAAATATTTCTTCAAATGAAATTAATGAACTGGATGAAATTATTAAAATCATGGCAAGGGAAAGTATAAAAGATAAAATGGATTATGAATTACTAAGAGCCTTACTGAACGTCTTAATTGTTAAATGTTTCAAATTATCAGAGATTTATCCAGTATCTGTTCGAAATGAAAACGCGATATATAAGAATTTTAGAATGCTTTTAAAAGAAAATTATCAAAAGCAGCATCAAGTAAAATTCTACGCCGATAGCCTCAATATAAGTACACGCATACTAACTCAGTATATTAAATGCTCTACTTTTAAAACTCCAAAACAGCTTATCGATGAACATTTATTATTAGAGGCAAAAAGGCTGCTCTATTGGTCCAATATTTCGAGTAAGGAAGTTGCATGGCAACTGGGATTTGAAACTGACAGCTATTTTAACCGATTCTTTAAGAAACATACAGGCAAAACTACTAAGGAATTTCATAAAAAACAGCTTTAGGCTAAAATAGAAAAACTACTGATAAATTGAATTATCAGTAGTTTTTTGATAGTATTATTTTTTTAGTAAAAAACTCATGTCATTGTAACGGTCATAGACCATACCCTGAGCAATTTCATCAGCAAAATCTTTACCGTGAATCAGCTCGACGGCCTGCAGAGCTGTATCTATTCCTGAAGTAATTCCTGCACCGGTCAAAACTTGCCATCTGCTACAAATCGCGCCTCCTGCTTCACCTTTATTTTCGGATGTGATCTCAACTCATCTAATGACCAATGGTGTGTAGTTGCCGAATGCCCGTCAAGCAATCCTGTATTTGCAAGTATAAGGCCTCCAGTACAGACCAACATGGTGATTTGGGTCTTTTCATTTTGCTTTATAATCCAGTCCATCATATTTTTGTCTTTAGATACAGATTTGACTATCTCCGGAGAAGTTCCTGGAATAATAAGGATATCAGATTGTGATGCATCATAAATGGTATACATTGCGATCAAATTTACCGTTCCTCCATCCATAACTATTTTCTTTTTATCCGTAGCTGATACCGTATAAATATTATACTTTCCATTCATATTATTGGCCTTGATAAAAACATCGATTGGACCGCCGGTATCTACTATTTGTAATCCATCATAAACTAACACTGCAATATTGATCTTACGATCTTTTGGAATATTGAATTTACTATTTTGTGCGTTAACATCTATTGAGCAAAAGATAAACGAAAGGATTACCAGGGTAATTTGTATAATTTTCATGTTGAAATTTTAATTGATATATTAATTTAATACGCTATATCTTATGCCGGCTAAGCTATTTTTGCGCCACGACAAATGTAGATTAAGGTTAATCTATAAAAATTATACTTTTGGTATCTTTAATTGTACTTTATGTGAAAGCTATAAATAAAAGGCTTTAAGCCCATCTTTAGTCAAAGAAGAAAGGTCTCCTATACTGCAAAGCCGTTGTTATTTATGATAATCAAAGAAATTATAATTTGACAAACGCTTTAAAGAATATAATGTAAAGGATTATTATTTACTTGTTGGTGGTAGTAATTAACAAAAAGTAATTTATAATTATCAAAAAGACCCTGAATTGAAAATTTCACTTGATTGAAATTAAACATAAAAACAAAAGTAGCTGTCTCAAAACTGAGTCAGCTACTTTTTTTTAGTTTGTATTTTCATTAACAATTTTGTAAATTTAATCAGTGTTAAGTAACTGATTATATATGAGATTCAAACATTATAACCAACAACAAACGGTACTTTTGCCTTATTCGTTTGATGATTTAATTCCACAGGGACATCCGGTTCGAGTAGTTGATCAGATTGTCGAGTCAATAAATATCCAGCCTCTTTTACAAGCCTACAGTAAAGAGGGCAATCCTGGTTATCATCCCAAGATGTTACGCAAAGTGATGTTGTATGCTTATATGACTAATATTTACTCTTCGCGAAAGATAGAACTTGCACTTCGCGAGAATATTAATTTTAGTGGCTTACTTCTATGACTATTGTTGATCACAATACAATTAATAGATTTAGAAGTGACAAACTCAAAGAGAGTTTTAAAGAAATCTTCAAGCAGGTAGTTTTAATGCTTGCATCAGAAGGGCTGGTAAACCTAAAACAAATTTATACAGATGGCACAAAAATAGAAGCTCAGGCTGGTAGGTACACTTTTGTGTGGGGCAACAGCATTAAAACCAACAAAGCTAAAATGCTGACTCAGTTGGAAGAATTATGGAAATATGCCCAAAGCATCAATAATGAAGAGGATCCAAACCGGGAACCAACAGAATTCAAAGAAATCAGTAAAGAGATAATTCAGAAAACTGTAGCTAAAATAGATGCAAAACTCTCCGGTAATGAAAAGGCAAGTTCTAAAGCAAAAGCAAAATTACGCTATATAAAAAATAATTTTACTGCTAATCTTGAAAAGTATGAAAAGCAAGAAGCTATTCTAGGGTCAAATACTACATGCAGAAAAAAATTGGCTAAAAGTGGACTGATTACTCCGCCCTGAGGTGTGCCTGAGAGCGAAGGACTAAAATCTCCGTCTTTCTGTACAACGCCTGCTTTGAGCCACCTTTCTGCATACATCAGAATCCATTTATCCGAACAATAATGACCTAATGCTTTAAGCATAAGATCGTGGTCGATGTTGTCAAAGAATCCTTTGATATCCAAATCTATGGCAAAATCGTGGTTGTACGAATGGGCAAGAGCTTGTTCTACTGCCTGATGACAATTGCGTTTTGGGCGATACCCAAACGAATTCGGGTGGAATTTAGGTTCTAAAATTCGTTCTAAATGTTTTCTTGCTACTTGCTGTGCAATGCGATATAGAATTGCGGGAATGCGAAGTAGACGTTCTCCACCTCCTTTCTTAGGTATTGCAACTTGTTTGACGGGTTTTGGAAAGTAACTCCCAGAACTTAAGCGATTCCATAGTAAATAGAGTTCGGTACTTGCATTTTGTTGCAAGTATTCCCAACTCATTTTGTCTATTCCACCACTTCCAGCATTGGATTTTACTTCCTTATATGCCTGCCAAACCATTACTTTGGTTATTGGCTGTGATTTTGTCTCATAGTAATCAATCATCCCTTTTACGGTTGTAAATTGTTTTGAAACCTAACATGCTTAGCCCTTCGCTCCATTTTCATTACAAAAACTTCTGCACTACTACTACAAAGTCTGCCCCCTACATCTCAAGCACATCCTTTCTTGTCTGCTACCTCTAAATGATTTTACAGAATGATGTAGAGTTCACTTGTTCCTTAAAACAGCCTGAATACGTGTCCTGCCAACTTAACCCCGGATGCCGTGTACCCAATAATCAGGTTTCCGATACACTCTTATCATAGGTACAAACGTAACTACCCATTTTGGACATCTTTTATTGCGCTTACGAAGCTTCATCATTGGTTCACTTGCATTCAACTCACTATATTCATACCTACAGAAGTCATTGCTTCCGTTTTTCCTTATCGCTCACCACCAGCATGTTTCCAATACTAGCAGCATAAGGTGGTTTAGTAACTATTCCTGAAAATCGTCACTGAGAGACCTACTCTCATCTGTCTTAAAGCACCAATCGGAAAATTGCCGATTGTTCAAGTCACACACGTTTTGGCGCTTGGCGCAGTGGCGGATTTCGGAGCACTTCAATGTCAATATACCACAAAAGTTTATACGAGGTAGAATGTTCAATTAACCACTTCAGCCGCCATTGAGCCAAACGCCTGTTATGCCCTGTGCTTTTCTTTATTTCCACCATATTACAAACGTATCAAATGTCGCTGTGTCCGGGATTTTTGAAATGTCAATTTTCTTCTTGCTTTCGTCCCACCAATTGTCTAATAGCTGTTTTTTATTAATGCTAAATCTAGCATTAAGTTCTCCAACAGTCAAAACTATGTGTTCCAAGTCAGGAGCAATGTCTGTGATTTTATGATTGTTTTTTACGTCTGCATATGTTGAACCAAGTCCAATGTTTTTATTGGTTTTAAACCTATTGTCCAAAATTAATATTCAATTGATTTTGCTCTGAATGTCATCTCGTATAGTTGGTGTCAGTGTAAGCAAATGAGTCTTACTTGTGTCAAAATATTGATAGTCGTCATAAGAATTTTCATAGTTATCTTTGTCAACCACTTTTTTAATATGGACTTTAGGGACGATGTCCAACACTTCTTTGACAGTCATTCCTTTTTTAAATACACCAACATTATTCTCAGTCACTAAAAAGTCAACTTTGTCTGCTGGCTTATTCACGCAAGAAATTGTCAGTATTGCCAAAAAAAGTAAAGTCCGTATTTTCACTGTCTTGTTGTTTTTGCTTGTAGTCATAGCATTGGGCATAACGTTTGGCAGCTTGGCGATGTGGCGGATTAAGGAAGCCGAAACTTTCGATAAGCACTAATTTTCAGATACAAAACCAACTTCAAATTAAGCCTTAACCCGCCATATTGCCAAACGGCGGTTGGGCGCAGTTTTTATTCCTTTTCCAATGATTTGTTTTTCTTTTCTCTAATGAGATATACACTAATCAAAATTAATAATCCACCGACTGCATACCAAACTGTAAATTTCTCCTTGTCCAAAACCCCCCAAATTACCGCGACGACTGGTAATAAAAGTGAAATGGTACTTACAAAAACCGCAGAGGTATCTTGAACAAGCTTGAAAAACAAAAACATTACCAAAGTAGTGCTTATGACGGTTAGAAAGACTAGATAGCCTAGAGCCGTTAAAGTTTCATTTTGGCTGTAATCAATGTCTGTAAAAAAACCTGAAAAACTTAAAATTAAAAGAGATGGCACCATCCAAATAGTGTAAATACCTGTTGATATATCTGTCGATTTTATGTGATGTAATTTTTTTTCAATAATGAGTGCAGCAACGGCATAAAGTGACGAACCTATAACTAATAAAACCGTATAATAAAGATGATTTTCGCCATTTCCTGAATTGGAAGAGTAAACTAAAATGATAGCACCTATAAATCCAATTATTGCTCCAGCATATTGAATAACTTTATTTCTGATTCCAAACAGAATTGCTCCTAAAACGAGTGTGAATATTGGGTCTAATGCATTTATGATTCCTGCCAATGAGCTACTTACGCCCTGTTGTGCAATAGGAAAAATAAAGACCACTAAAAAGTTACCAAATAACCCTGATAGAGCAATCCAAAAAACGTCCTTTTTTGACATTCTTTTCAAAGCTGGGAATCCAATAAATGACAAAAGCAAGCCTGACAATCCTGCCCTAAAAGCTCCGATTTGATATGGGTCAAATACTGGTAGTATTTTTTTTATGAGTATAAAGGAAGAACCCCAGATTATAGCAATAAAGATGAGTAGAAAATATTTATTTTGAATGAATTGCCTCATAAAATGTATCTGCTTTTTTAATTCGACAAATTTAATCTTTTTATTTGTATATAACTATTCAATCAAGTATTTTTTTATTGACTTTCATCGATTTTTTAAATTGCGCCCAACAACACAATTAGCGAAACGTCATTTCGCTAAACCGCCTCTATACTCGTGTTGCGTAATGTGCATCTATAAAATTAGCAATATTTTTGTGAATCAGAAAGTTAACTATTTTATATTTGCTGGATAGCGAAACAAACTACTTAGTTTCTTCGTTATTAAGGTATGGATAGCGAAGCATTGATATTGGTGATGACTGAGCGTATGGCTTTGCAACGCTATTCGCCGAACACTATTAAGGCTTACAAGCAATATACTCAGGTTTTCCTACAAGCGATGTCGGTATCATGATCTCAGGATTTAAAAGGACAGGCAGGAACTGCCTGTCCTGATTGGTTAATTAAGAATCAAGGCATCCGAACCTTTAGTGGTAAAATCCAGACAAAGATTAAAAGCGGACTGTGTGCGAATCTGCGCTGTTCCACCCATCAAAAGGGAAGTTAATTTAGCCTCTTCATCTTTATAATTTCTCACATTCTGAAAATAGCCTGTCAAAGAATTGTATGCCCCAAAGACAGTTCCTTTGGTGGTTTCCATAAGCTGTGTCGGGTCGCTCATGGCATATTCAAAAGCACTGTCTACCATATTGGTAAAACAAGTCGAGAGTTCCTCTTCCTTACCATCTTGTATGGTTTTGAGCACTTCTTTACTCGGAACAAGGGCAGACTGTATAAGTTTTTTTACTTCATTGTCCGTGATGTGGATTTTTGTCCAGTGGTTAAAAATGGATTCCATCTGCGAAGACAGCATATCGGATATGCCCATTACTTTATGTGCCTGTTCCAAACGCTGTTTGGCATTGGAGGTATGACGAATGCGCACGGTATTGGTTTTATTGTTCATAGCGGCATTAAGGGTATTGTTGCATACAATTCGTATGGGCGTGAATGCTGCGGTAATGCTTCCGCTTCCGTCGTGGGAAGTGGTCAGGAAAAGATATTTTTCAATCAAATCATCGTTGCCAACCCTGATATAATCAGGGAGTTTAGCGGTTATAAAAATGCGTTCCCCTTTTCCGAGTGCCCCTGCGGTTTCGTATAGGATACCATCACCGCCTACTATGCTGTCAAAAAAAGAAAAGGCATCCCTGTTTTGTACGATTTGATAGTCTTTGCCGACCACACCGAGTACGGCTTCATTATCGGTGCGAACCGTACTGTAGTAATTTGGGACTTCTATATTATTGTGAATAATTTGCTTATCCAAAATAATTTCGGCTGAACTGGTTGTGAAAATTTTACGTTTTTCTACTTCATAATCCAAACCTGCGTGCGCAATTGCCTCGGCGCTTGTTGGGTAATCGGTAATAATCTGCCCCAAATTGTGCCATGCTTTTTGCTTCGTACTGAAAAAACTGTGTTTTCCTGACTGCTCGCTGTAATTTATATTGTGTGCCACTAGGGGATGATAAAGGATTTAAAAAAGATGAAAAACTTAAAGCCTTTGTGGATATCAGTAAAGTTAAGGACAAAGGGATACTGTACACAATACTTGTGAAAAAGAGTGCTGGTCATTTACCCGAATCAGTACAAGACATAGACTTTTCTAAAGTTATTGTCACAGACCTCCGAGAATACGATAATATGGCCGAGGTGGGAACGTTCACAAATTATGTGGGACTTCCTAACTATAGTCCTAAAGAAATGATAATTGGTGCAGCTATTGACAACAACACAACTCCGAATAATATTCAAGGAGAGAAAACCTGGGAAAATGGGGAGTATTATTTTGGTATCGTGTACACTAACAGCACACACAATATGAGTGCTCATTACTACATTCCACTTACAATTAGTGGATTCTAAGTATAGACCAAAATTTGTGGTATGTAATGAATTTTTGTTTAATAAAAAAAAAACGTTTTATTAAAATAAATGTAAAAATGACGTATTTTTGCACGAATAAATAAGTAAACAAGCAATTGAAAAGGGTAATTATCATAGTGCTTTCCATTTTAATTTTATCGCCATCATTTGGCAGCTTGTTTGTATATGGCTCATTCAAACTCAATCAGAAAGAGATCTCTAAAACCATTTGTGTGCAGCGTAAATTAGTATTTAACAGCTGTAATGGCCGATGTGAACTTCAAAAAAGCATCAAAAAATATTCTGATAACGAAAGAAAAATGCAGGACAGCCTAAAAGATAAATTAGAGCTTGTTTACGTTCAAAGCACTGCTGAAGTCAGCTTTGCACTTGTTGCTGCTGTTGAACCAAAAGAAAATACTTCTATTTTATCCGATAAGAAACCTGTCAGGGCTTCTAATCTTACTTTTCACCCTCCCCTCTGGTTGGCATAGATCAATATTTCAGTTTTTAATTTGTAAAAATTTGCTGTCATTGTAAATATTCAATGATTCAAAAAAGTGTGATGTATTTTTTTATTTGCCCTTTCTTTTTTTACTCCGGAAACTGTTGATCGTATTGCCGTATTTGAAAATATACCTGAACTGTATTATTTCAATTAAAAAAAACATCTATTCCAATTTCATGGCACTCTGGCTTGTTTTTGATTTTCAAAATCTGATCGCTTTGTGCTGTATTTTAAACAGTTTTTTTAACACTCATACCAATGAAATCTTTTAAAATTTTAGTCATTGCACTATTTTGTGTAATTACTTCCTGCACCATCGATAAAACAGATTATGAGGCCGAAACAGGCTCTGAAGTCCCGGAATATTATGAGTTTAAAGAAGCCGTTTCGTTTACCAGCGGTACTTATAAAATAAGCATTGAAGCTTTAAACGGAACATTTTTTAAGGGGTACAACGAACTTCATTTAAAAATTACAAATACGCAGACCAATCAGGATGTAAGTTCCTCTGAAGTAACTTTTTTGCCCATTCTGAGCAGCACTGATGGAGGTAAAACATCTTGTCCGCATGATTTCACGCTTCAATATGATGCGGCTACTAAATATTTCGCCGGGTATGTTGTATTTACAAGTGAAAGCGCTAGCGCAAACACCTGGAAATTATATGTGAGTTTTACTGCTGATAATCAGAAATATGACATTAGTAAAGATATTTCGGTTGAAAAGCAAAGCAACCAAAATCTCAATATGACAGCCTTTACCGGAAAGGATGACCAGCAATATATTATTGCATTGGTTTCGCCTCAAAAACCGACAGTCTCAGAAAATAAGTTAGTTGCCGGTATTTACAAATACAATACACCAACTGCTCCTGCAGGAACTTTTCCGGATCCTTCTCAATATTCTTATTCAGAGGTGAGCGGTTATACTTTAAAATTAGACCCAAGAATGCCGGAACCTTCAATGGGAAATCATTCTTCGCCAAATAATCAGGATTTGACACAGCAAAACGATGGTTTGTATCATGGAGTGGTCAATTATACAATGACAGGAAACTGGACCTTGAATTTAATTATGATGAATCAAAATGGGCTGATTATAAAAGGAACCGTTGTTCCAACAGATTTTACACCCGGAGTTGAAGGAGTGAAAAGTGAACTTTATATTGATACATTATTCTAAGAGCATGAGATATTTAAAAATGTTATTTTTTTTGGGAATGTCTGTAACTGCCCAAAATACACATGTACATCACGACACTATAAAAAACTTAGAAGAAGTGCAGGTAAAAAATGCCGCCAAAAAGAAAATCGAAACCGAAATGAAAATGGCAGTTTCTGTTGATGAATTTTTGTCGTCATCAGATAATATCAGCTTTATCAAACGCGGCGCTTATGCATGGGAACCGCTGCTAAATAATATGAGTACAGAACGTTCTACCGTGACCATTGACGGGATGCACATTTTTGGGGCTTGTACCGATAAAATGGACCCGGTAACCTCTTATGTGGAGAGCAATAATCTTTCGACTATTGATATAAAATCAGGGCAGGAAGGAAGTCTTCACGGCGCCACTGTTGCCGGAAGTATTGATTTAAAAAGAAAAAGTACACCGTTTGGCCTGGAAAAAAAATGGAACGGAGCCTACCAAAGTGGGTTTGAGTTTAATAACAAACAGTTTTTCAATCTTGGAAATGTGGCGTATTCAGCTGAAAAATTTGTAGCCGAAGGAAGTATTTCATACCGAAAAGCAGACGATTATTATGATGGAAACAACGAGGAAGTAAAACATTCGCAATATAAAAAATTCAACACTTCATTGGGTTTTGCCTATAAAACAACTGATTTATCAGCCCTAAGAGTTGATGCAATTTTTGATATGGCAAAAGATGTTGGTTATCCGGCACTGCCAATGGATTTATCGCTTTCAAGAGCACTTATTACATCTGCTTCTTATAAGCAGTTATTTGAAGAAGGAGTAGTAAAAGTGGTCGATACAAAAGTTTATTTTAATGCCATTGAACATTATATGGATGATACTACACGTCCTGAAAATCTGGTTCACATGGACATGCCGGGCTGGAGCACCACTTATGGACTGGTTTCTAAAGCCAACTTGAAAAAGAACCGTTATTCATCTGAAATACAACTCAATGCTTATGATAATCTCTCTATTGCCGAAATGAGAATGTATCCGCAGGATAGAAGTAAAAGAACCATGTTTGCCTACAGCTGGCCTTGGGTAACGACTCGTTATGGGGGACTTTCGATGAATAATTCCTGGGATATTTCAGAGAAAAGCCAGATAAATCTGGGCGGTTCATTGGGAGTTAATTATAATTACTCCAAATATGTAGAATTCAACTGGATTTTTCATCCCGGAGCACCGCAGGAAAAAACAAGGTTTCTGCCTAGTCTGCATGCAGGTTATAATCTGGATATTGATCATTTTAATTTTTCTATAGGGACAGGTTACGGGCACCGAGCCCCTTCTGTTTCTGAAGGGTATGGATATTACATCTACAATAGTTTTGACCGTTACGATTATATAGGAAATCCTGATTTGAAAAATGAGATTTCCTATGAAGGAAATGCCAGTGCAGGCTTTAAAAACGAAAAATTAAGCATTCAGGCTAAAATCAATTACTTCTATATTGAGAATTATATCATAGGAAGGGTTTTAAGTATGGGAAGCCCGATGAATTACCAATCAGTTGGAGTAAAAGGCTATACGTCATTAGATTATGCAACGCTTTTGAATATGTCTATGAATGTAAGTTATGATATTTTGCCGCATCTGCATTGGAAAGGCGTATTGACTTATGCCCGCGGAATGGATGATCAGGGAGGAAATCTTCCTTTTATACGTCCGCTTAGTTATCAGACTTCGCTTCATTTTTTACACAAAAATTTTGGCATCCAGACTTCTGTAAATGGTGATTTTGAACAGATTAATTACAGTCCCGAATACGGGGAAGACCTGACATCGGCTTATAAAATCTGGAATATTTCAGCCGATTATAATTTTAAAATCAATAAAGTTAGGACTATTTTTCAGGTTGGCGCCGAGAATTTATTAAATGAATATTACAGCACTTATGCAGACTGGGGAAATATCCCAAGAATGGGGCGCAATATTTTCACTTCTTTAAAATTCAATTTCTAATAAAAATGAAAAAAGTTTTCAGTATCACAATGACAATGCTGTTTCTGCTGGTTTCTTTCCAGCAGGCACTCATTATTGTACACTTTAAACTAGATCAGAAAAACATAGAACAGGAGTTTTGCGTCAACAAAACCAGACCGGAACTGCAATGCCATGGTAAATGCCACTTAAAGAAAGAATTAGAAAAATCAGATAACACGGATTTGGAACTGACCAGTATTGGCAAAAAAATAGACATGACTTTGATTTCGAATATTGAATTTAAAGTTCTTGTTTTAAAAGCCATAAATTCTAATAAAATACTATTTTATAGGGAATTTGGGCAAGTAGAACCCTGTTTGGAAATTTTTGTACCACCACCTATTTTGAGTTATCGTTACCCTGTATAAACTAATAAGTAGAATTACAAAAATTAAATCAAAAGAAATGCAAAATTTAAAAAAATACCTTTTATTATCCATTGCCTCATTGGCATTCGTATCGTGTTCAAGTGATGACGATAATCCCGCAGCAAACAATGTAACGTTAGAATTCAACAATACCTTCAAGAATAACACTATTGTTCTGGGCAATGCAGCTTCAGCAACAGCTACAGTAAATACATCAGCTACAGGGCAGGTGCATCATTTTTCAGAATTGAAATATGTGATCAGCAATATTCGTCTTGTAAAAGATAACGGAGATGAAGTGCCGTACAACGTAAATGATCTGGATAAAGGAGCAACAGTAATCGATCAGGCAAAAACGGCAACATTGAGTTATGTTTTGAGCAATGTGCCGTCTGCCACTTACAAGCAGATTAAATTTGGTTTGGGTATTAAACCAGAACAAAATACTTTAGATCAGGTAAGGTTTCCTAATTTCTATGCTGCGGCCGGAGCTAACGATACAGAAATGATGTGGGAATGGGGAAGCGGTTACCGTTTTACAAAAGTAGAAGGTTTTTATGATGCTGATAATAAAGCAATGTCAATTCATACAGGAAGTACAGTGGAAGGAACTGCGCCAAACTACACTCAGGGTGTGAATGCTTACAGAGACATAACTTTAAACCTGACAACAAATGCAGTTGTGGGCAGCAAAGCTCCGAAAATTAAAATTAAAGCTGATTTTGATAAATTATTGAGCGGAAAAGCAAATACAATTACTTTGTCAACCGGAACAGGGATGAATGATAATGCAACGCCAAATATTCATACTGCTGCCCAAATGGTAAAGTTTGTGGATAATTTAGCAGGAAACGGATCAAGTGATATCTCAGGAATGTTTTCTGTAACAAGCGTAGAAAACTAAATTCATATTCCAGAACCGTCTGAATTTCACAGGTCAGGCGGTTTTGTTTTTAAACTCATTTATAATGAAAAAAATAATCGGTATCCTATTACTTTCCATGTTGTTTGCATCCTGCAACAATGATGACTCTGATATGATTGCTATTGATAATCCCGAAATTTCGCTCAATATTCCATCGGGATTTCCTCAGTTTAATGCTTTTTTTAGCCAAAACAAGCCCACTAAATACGGTGTGGAATTGGGAGAAAAACTTTTTTCGGAAAAAAGGTTTAGTGCAGATAATTCTATTTCCTGTTCTACTTGTCATATCCAGGCAAATGCTTTTACAGATCATAATCCGAAGGCTGTCGGTATTGAAGGCAGAGTAGGACTTCGTAATACACCATCGCTTCAAAATCTGGCTTTTTTGAAATTTTACAATTGGGACGGAAGCAAACTGCAGCTTGAAACGCAGCCTCTGGTTCCTATTATCACCCATGAAGAAATGGATTCTTCTATTTTGGAAGTGATTGGTAAAATTAAAGACGATGTACCTTACAAAGATTTGTTTCAAAAAGCCTTTGGAGATGCCAATATTACACCGGATAGAATCTATAAAAGTATTGCGCAATTTGAGTATACTTTAATTTCTGCCAACAGCAAATACGATAAGGTAAAACAAAATACAGCCTCTTTTACAGCAGGCGAATTGCAGGGATATCAAACCTTTCAGCAAAAATGCGCCAGTTGTCACGCTGGGGAATTATTTACCGATCAAAGCTTTAGAAATATCGGTTTTCCTTTAAACACGAATACCAATGAGGCAGGACGCGGTAGAGTTACCGGAATTTCTTCTGATTTTATGAGTTTTCGCGTTCCTACTTTAAGAAATATAGCATACACGGCTCCATATGGGAGTTTTGGACAGTTTGCTGATTTAAGATCTGTTTTGGATTATTTTGATAATGGTGTTTTGGACGCTGATAACCTTGATCCGATTTTTAAAGATAACAGTAAACGAATTCCACTAACCGAAGAAGAAAAAAATAATCTTATTGTGTTTATGAAAACATTAAATGATAGTGAGTTCTTAGGAAATTAATTATAACTACAATTTAAAAGCTCGAAATGTTATTTTGATTAGTAGCCAAAATGTTTTTGATAGCCAGTATATGATCAGCAGAGATCAAAAAAGGAAATCTGTTTAAGGCAGAATACCAAAGTTCATGATCGGAATTCCTGCTTAATTTTATAGATGTATTTAAGAAATTAAATACTATCGCCAGTTTGTCTCATGGGCAGGATAACTTTAAATTCCGCTCCATTATTTTCTTCTCCTGTGGCACTAATGCTGCCGCCATGTCTTTTGGCTATTTTTCTGCAGAGTGCCAGACCAAGCCCGTTGCCTTCGTACTGGTCTTTGGAGTGCAGTCTTTCAAAGGCAGTAAAAATTTTCTCGGCAAAAGCCGCATCAAGCCCTATGCCGTTATCCTTGATTGTAATTTCTAGGGTAGCTCTGCGGTTAATATTTACCTCTGAGCAGGTGATAATAACCCTTGGGGGCTCATCGGCTTTGGAGAATTTAAGCGCATTTTGTATCAGGTTGTAGAAAAGCTGGCTGATCAGTATTGGTGCTCCTTCTATTTCCGGGAATACACTGGTGATCAGTATGGCGCCTTTTTCTTTTATGATCAGCTCCAGGTCTGTTTTTATGTTTTCAATTACTTCGTTGAGATCAATTTTTTCAATAGGCTGCATGGTTTTGTCCAGTGTTGAGTATGCCAGTATTCCCTCTATGATGTTGTTCATTCTCTGGGTGGACTGATCAATTTTATCAAAGTGTTTTTTGGAATTCTCATTAAAAACCATTACCTTTTCATTTCGCAGCAGCGTATTGAAAAATTTAATTTTACGAACAGGTTCCCTCAGGTCATGGCTCACTACATTAGCGAAATGCAAAAGATCATCATTGGATCTTCTGAGCTCCTGAGTGCTTTGATCTACCTTGTTTTTTAATTCCTCTTCAAATTCTTTCTGCTCGTGGATATCCTGGATAATGCCGATAATAGTGGAAGGGGTTTCATTCTCGTCCTTGATGATTTTACCATTGATCTTCACCCATTTAATACTCTGGTCCTCTTTTACGATGCGGGCCTCATAGCACATTTTTCCTGTTCTCTGTGCCTGGTGGTGCGCTTTCTCGCGCAGTGCCTGATCCTCGGGGTGCAGTTTTGCGATGAGCTGCTCGTTGGCTATTTCCCCGTCGATAGACCAGATCGTATTGAAATTTCCCGAAGTTTTGATTTTTTTGGTAGCAAGGTCTATTTCATAGGTCCCCATACCTGAGGAGTCAATGGCCATTCTGAGCCTTTCCTCTGCGCTTTGGGTCTGCAGCTTTGCCAGGTGCAGGTCCGTTACATCCACTCCTGTATTCATCACACCGTATATTTTGCATCTTTATTAAAAAGAGGGATAAAACTGTAGTTAAAGTAATAGGTTTGTAATACACCATCAACTACAAGATCCACTTTTTTGTCTATAGCATGAAAAGCTATTCCAGTTTTAAGCACACTGAGTGCCTGTCCAAAAAAATGCTGGTTTTTAATTTCAGGAAGTACTTCAAGGTATGTTTTTCCAATAACCTGATCTCCTTTCCCCTAGGCTTGTATCATAGCGGGATTGGCCAGTTCTATTTTTAGTTCATTACCTGTATAAACAGCTATTGGTAAGGGGGTATTATCCACAATGTCTTTTAAAAGCAACAAATTATCGTACATCGGAGAAAGATTTAGTTTTTCTTCGAATTTATTTTAAATTACATAATTTAGTATTATATTAATTTAATAGAATTTTTCATGATTCCAATATAGTTAATTAAATTCCGGACTTAAAATAAAATATAGAAATAAAGGCTTATTGATATTTTTCCTAACAACTTCTTACTTTTTTCTTGAGTATTTCCATGATATAAATTTATAGGGCTAAAATTGAATCATTAAAAAAGTGGTAATTGAAAATTTTGTCAGCCTTAAAATTAGAAGGCAACTGTCGTAATTTTTATAAATCCCTGATTTCTAATTTTGTAAAAACTCCTGTGCTACGTTCTGATATAAAAATCAAAGTGGCAATTTTTAAAACATTTGATCTTTTGTTTATATTTTAATGGATGGATTAGATTGCTTAAGCTGGGATTGCCTGTAGACATCTTTAAGGATTATTATAGATGTCTGAAAATAAAAATACTAAATACACAAACATCGTCTGCTATATTGCGATTGCATAATGAGCAATGTAGCTAACGATGTTGTTCCGTTTTTAAAGCGCCCCGCAATTGCCGACCAAAGGAAGCCCAATTGTGGGGCGGCGGGCTTTTCAGCCCACCATTACAGGTTCTAACCTTAAAGTGCCAAGATTCAGAAAAAATCCCCTTTGGGCAGTCATGCCCTCACGAAATAATTTCCATAATAACGATGCTCCCATGTTGGCAAGCGTGCTATTGATAAACAAATCCTGTTTTTCCAAGCTTTCGGCAAGGGAACAGCTCGGCTCATTGTTATCGGTCTGCTCTTCGAGCAGTTTCTTAAATTCGTCTGTAACCATCGGAAGATTGGAAACAGTCCTGTACAAATTGGAATTCGGCTGGTTGATTTCTCCAATAGTGGACAATACCGCTTGCCCTGTATTTTGGGCATTGCCAATATCTAACCAATACAAGGGTATACTGCGCTGAAAATCATGGTTTTGGGCGTCATGCTGTAAGTAATCTGCAATATTGAAACGAGCAGATACAGTATCCACACAGCTGATATAAATATTTGCCCTGCCACGATTGGGCAGGGATTTCAAGTTAGTGGTTGAGAATTGCTCGGTTACAGCTTTCCAATTCGTTCCAAAAAAACGGTTGGCACGATTGATAAGGGCTACGGCTTTGGCAAGTCCTACCTCAGCATCTGCAAAAAGCTGTCTGCCCTGATTGGCTGTGGTTACCACATCATCATCAAATAAATTGACGTGTAATCCTGCATGCCCCAAAGCGATAAGGCTGTGGTTCATTCTAGCGAGTTCTGTCAGCATCCTGCTTCCTGTTCCTCCTGCGCCAATGAGGTTTATCGTTATTGGATTGGCTGGGTTTATCAGGTAATTGGCTGTATAATGCATGGGTTTGAGCGAGTTCATGATAATAGACTTTTAATTGTTAAACCATTTTTAAGTAAGGATTTCAGAGGGAAACGTTTTTTTGAATTTACAAGATTCTGCCATAATTGGACTATATTAGTCCTGACGGTACTTGTATCCCCAATCAGGTGGCTGAAATAGCTGTTAAAAAAATACTGCTCCCATAAGTAAAGAAATTCTTCCAAGAGACAATCTGCCTTTATATTAACTGATACTGTACCGAGGCAGACCTTACCGTCTTTATACAAATTAAAAAAAGGGGCATGATAAAGAGCAGTGTTTTCGTTTATTTGTGTATCAGTGTCCATTGCATAAATGCATAAAGTGTTTTTTGAAGCTTTCCATAATAAGGGCGGTACAAAGGCTTTACCGTTTGCAATGCCTAAGCCCTCCACGAAAAACAAATCGACTTTTTGGGCAGGCGTGTACCAAACGGCATAACCGCCCTGCTCCGGATTTAGATACAGTATATTTTTGGGAAGCAGTCCCGATGGTTTTAAGAATCTGCGTGTCAGTTCTTCGGAAGTGTCCAAGGCACCCGCAAGCTGTGTACTTTCCTTAAGGCTTAAGGGATGGGCATTGATGGGAAAGCCGTTTTTATCCATGTCATAGGCTTCCACATAAATGGATTTTTCAGTGGAATTTTTCTGATAGACGACAAAGGCTTTTACAGGATTGTATAATGTTCCGAATTTTTGCGTTATATCTTTCATGGCATATTATTTAAGATGGTGCATAAATCATTTAGGAGCGGAAACAATCTGTACTCAAAATCAAGTGCCGTATTGGACAGTTCGTTTTGGGTATCATAGATTTGCAGTACTGTCGGTTCTTCCATTTCGGAGTATTCATTAAATTCGTCATTGACAACCCGTGCGATATTCTCGTACAATAATCCATCACTGTCGGCTATGAAAGAGATGTATTGTTCTGCCCTTACAATCCCTTCATCACTGTCAAATTCCCGATTGGAAGTATTCCTGAAAATAGTATCGCTCGGATATTCGCGAAGTAATGCCAATGTTTGTCTGCCAACACTCAGGCAGTCCTTTTCAAAAGAGTTGCTTGGTTTATAATTTCCTATACGTTTCTCAAAGGCTTTCAAATGATAGGGATTGTACAATTTACGGAGCACTATGTCCCCATAATAAACAGCCTTATTCAATTCTGAAACCATGCTGTTACCCGATTCAGACTCCTCATCCTGTAAATCCTCTAAAAGCCATTCTTCCATACATTCATAGTGATAATACAGATAACTGCTGTCTTCCCTGTAATACGGAATCCCTGCGATATGGTAGAGATAAGCAAAAACAGAGAGCAATACTTCAGCGGTTTGTTTCTGTTCCCTGTTTTGTAACAATCGGAATAACGGCAATACAGGAATATAATACAAAGTATTACTTGTGTTATAGATGTGATTCGTTGCTAATTTTACCGTGCCATCATCATCCTGTATTATTTTGAGCTGAATATCCTGCCCCGCTTTAATAAGCTGTTTCTGAATGTCTGCGTATACCAAGAGGATATTATACGGATAGGATTTGTTTATATCTATTGTTTCAAAACCGTACAGCCTTGTCAGGATAGCAAACGAATTGAAAAAATCATTTTCTACCTGCAATTGGTCGGGTAACTTTTTGCCTTTTTCGAACAATGGTAAAAAGGAATACCTTAGAAAACCATCGGCAGGAGTTCGAGCGGAGCTGAGCTGTTGGGGTTCTTTTTTACTTCCTGCGAGTCGGGTAATCGGTTTGTGTTTTCTGCGAATTCCCCTAGCTGTCTGTATAGTCTGCATAGCTTTTTGTTTTTAGGCAGTTGGATACTGCCTGTCCTACTTTTCGTTTTCATAGTTTATCCTTTTGTGCCGATTTGTGATATAAATTTATACTGCACCGCATCGTTGTTTATACTTGGTCCTTCTATGGTTGCCGTGGTTAAAATCGGATAGGTCTGCGCATAAAAGTTCAGTACCGCTTCAGGACTGAATGATGGCGATGGGTCGGCAAGGCAAATCTCCTGCTCTTTATCCCTGAAGATAAAGATGCGCTCTAAGGTGGTAGCTGTTAACATGGCTCTTCGGTTTTAGGGTCATTGAAAAGGTCTATGGGGAACTTGTCGGAGAGTTCGGCTTTGCGGGCGTGAATGATGTCCTTGTATTCAGGATACAGGTCAGCCTGTGGGACTTTCATCCATGCCTCTTTAAATTTACCTGCCGTTTCGAGTTCCTCTGCTTTTTTCATGACTGATTCGTACTGTTTCTGCAATTCGGATTTTTCCTTATCTTTTTTGAGAATGTTGTCTTTTTCCATCTTCGAACTCACTTTTGCCTGTTCCTTTTCTTTGAGGAACTGCTCCATATTGGCAAAAAGCTGTGCGGTATCTTGCACAGGCTCTGCGATTGCCTGAAAAAATCCATTGTCGAGTTCCTCTGCTGTACCTTTTAGCAGAATAGGCGGTACTTTTTTACGGGCATCATCGCCAATGGTATCGTTAAAAAACAATACTGATACAATGAGCTTGTCTGCCTCTTCTCTGGCTATGTTTATTTTCCAATTCCCTGCTACCTGCAAGGCAAGAATTGATTTAAAAAAATTGGTTTCCATTGCTTTACTCTTTATTTTGTTCTACATGTAAATTGCTAATCGCTACTAACTTTTCGTACATGTCCTGCCAATAGGCTTGCCGTTTTTTATCAAACTTTTCAAAGAGTTTGTCCGCATGGGCAAAATTTCTGAAATAATCTGCCTGCTCAATGGCTTGGGTTAAATTGGCAACCTCAACGTTTTCTCCGTTTTTATCTTCTATTTGTATCATGTTCTCAGGATTTAAAAGGACAGGCAGGGACTGCCTGTCCCCATTAGCTAATTAAGAATCAAGGAATCGGAACCTTTAGAGGCAAAATCCAGACAAAGGTTAAAAGCGGATTGTGTGCGAATCTGTCCTGTTCCACCCATCAAAAGAGAAGTTAATTTGGCTTCATCATCTTTGTAATTTCTCACATTCTGAAAATAGCCTGTGACTGCATTATATACGCCAAAGACAGTTCCTTTGGTGGTGTCCATCAATTGTGTGGGGTTACTCATGGCATATTCAAAAGCATTATCGACCATATTGGTAAAACAAGTGGAGAGATCCTCTTCCTTACCATCTTGTATGGTTTTGAGCACCTCCTTGTTAGGAACAAGGGCGGACTGTATCAGTTTTTTTACTTCATTGTCCGTGATTCGGATTTTTGTCCAATGGTTAAAAATGGATTCCATCTGCGCAGAAAGCGTATCGGATATGCCCATTACTTTGTGTGCCTGTTCCAAACGCTGTTTGGCATTGGAGGTATGACGAATGCGCACGGTATTGGTTTTATTGTTCATAGCGGCATTAAGGGTATTGTTGCATACAATTCGTATGGGCGTGAATGCTGCGGTAATGCTTCCGCTTCCGTCGTGGGAAGTGGTCAGGAAAAGATATTTTTCAATCAAATCATCGTTGCCAACCCTGATATAATCAGGGAGTTTAGCGGTTATAAAAATGCGTTCCCCTTTTCCGAGTGCCCCTGCGGTTTCGTATAGGATACCGTCACCGCCTACGATGCTGTCAAAAAAAGAAAAGGCGTACCTGTTTTGTACGATTTGGTAGTCTTTGCCGACCACGCCGAGTACGGCATCATTATCGGTCCGCACCGTACTGTAGTAATTTGGTACTTCTATTTTACTCAGAATGGTTTGCTTGTCCAAAATAATTTCGGCTGAACTGGTTGTGAAAATTTTACGTTTTTCTACTTCATAATCCAAACCTGCGTGCGCAATTGCCTCGGCGCTTGTTGGGTAATCGGTAATAATCTGCCCCAAATTTTGCCATGCTTTTTGTTTAGTACTGAAAAAACTGTGTTTTCCTGACTGCTCGTTGTAATTTATATTGTGTCCCATGATGCTACATTGTAAGTGATGATGCTATTATTAAAAAGGTACGTCTGCTGTTTTTTTTGCTTTCTTTTCCTTTACTGCTGAATTGGATTCAGTACTTTCTACTTTTTTTGGGAAAACCAAAATTTTAATATTGTCGGTGTGAAATGTCAAACTGCCCACCGCTACACCTTCGCTGTTATTGTATACACTTAAACCTACACGCCCAAAGAGCTGTACGAGTGTCCCTTTTTTCAGCCACTACGCTGTAGCAGTATTCAACCAATAGGAACATTCGATATAGATTACGACTTCCTTTAGCTCGGTACTGCCTTTTGGTTTGTAATTGTCATTGATGGCAATACTGAAATTGACCACTTGTTTGTCATTGTTCACTTTTTGAACTGATGCATCTGCTGTTAATCGTCCTGTGATTTCCATAATTTTAATTTTTAAGGATTACTATTATTTACTTTCTCTCTAATCCTGCTCCCACAAAAAATGTTTTCAAAACGAAAAAACGGGAAAAAAGAAAGCAAGATGCCAGTGGCTTAAGGATGGGTAAGTGCTATAAGTCCCGAAGGGTGGCAAGGGGAGCGCCGCCATTATGCGCACGAGGCATGCTTAAGTCACTATCTTAGCTGCCCTTTTAGTCCGTTTCGAGTGAAAGCTATAAGTAAATTTCTTAATGGACTTTGATTGGAATGTAAATAGGCTTTGGTCATTAATAATAATCTGTAAATTATTAATAGACTTAAAGAAGACTTGTGCAGTATTTTTTGAGACAAAAAAAATCTGACACTTTCGGTATCAGATTAGGAGGTATTTTTATGAAAGAAAAAAAATAGTATTTAGAAGCCACTAAATAATTATTTTATCCAGGCGTTTGTGTATATATGATATTGTTCCCATTACATCAAGTGCTTCGTCTTCTGTTATGATAAACTTTATCTTAGGCTCATGAGCAGTTGGGTTTCTTATTAATCCAAATATGCCCTTGATAAGATTGCACAATCCGATATGCTCACTTCTATCAGTATCATTTTGTAACTCGTTATTTTTATTAATGGAGTTGTCGTAGAAAAAGCTGTTTCCACCAATGCATTTCCGTCATTTTGAAGCCCTGTAATATCCCGTACTCTGTCTGCTATACTTTTAGCAGCTTCAAAGACAGAATGAAAATAATTTTCGACTAATAACTCAGCTTTGCAATAATCAAAGATAAAGCGATGAACATTTCTGGTTTCTAACTTATGTCTGAAGCGATTTGCTCTTTCTTCTGCTTCAGAAATGGTAGTTGATTTATTAATGTTTCTATATTTTCCAGTTTCTGTCAACTCAAATCCAACGAATGAAAGTCTCTTATTTAATTCTATTCTTCTGTCTTGAAATACAGCCTCTTTTCCTATGTATCTCACAGGCTGCATAGCGACTTGAATAAATTTTAAGATATGATTTGAACATTGATTTTTATTCTGCCACTGGGCAAATGCATTATACAATCTTTTCCATTTAGTATTTGAAGGATCTACATCGATCATATCACAATTACGTAATGTTTGACCAATTTCCGGACCCGTTAATCCATCATTTGTGTGCCCAATTGTTTTGCAAATACCCTCTAAAATATGAGGTTCAAACACTGGTCACTGGTCGTCGTATAACTGTTTTGTCCATAATTTTTTAGATTTAATAAAGTTTCGTTAATAACTGTTTTTAAAGACAAAAATATTTTCAAGGCTGTTCTATTTAATTATCCGGCAACTTGTAAAATAGAAGAATCTCTTATCCGGCAGTATCCGGTTTTAGAAACGACAACAAAAATAACATAAATGCTTGATTTTTAATATTTTTTTATTTGTTTAGAATAAGTAGCTGTTGGTCACTTACCAATTTTGGACATTTAGAAAAAGATTATTTTATACTAAAGAAATGGAGTTTAAGTAAATAATATTTCGTAAAAATTTAAGTAACCAAAGAGTTCTTTGTAAATAACATTGATGATTGTTCTTAGTTTTTCATTTATAAATTATGTAAATTTGCTTAACTTACCTTTTGAAAAATGATTAAATTAAAAATTAAGAGTTTTGGACCGATTAAAGATGGCTATCAAGATAATGATGGCTGGTTTGAGGTAAACAAAGTCACCGTATTTATTGGGAATCAGGGCTCAGGAAAAAGTACACTAGCAAAGTTAATTTCTTCATTTATATGGTTAGAGAAAGCATTGGTAAGAGGAGATGTAAAGGCTAGTAATATTTCTTTTGACTATTTTATTGAACTTATTGAATTTCATAGAATAGAAAATTATTTATTTGCTGATACAAAGATTGAATATAAAGGAGTTTCTTACCATATTGTTTTTGCTGAAAACTCTGTTACTGCAATAAAACTAAATAATAAATCGGTCAAGCAGCCTAAAATTATGTATGTTCCTGCAGAGCGGAATTTTTTAAGTTCAATTACTAATATCAACAAGGTTTCTGACCTTATTGTTGGAAGCTTAAAAAATTATTCTGTTGAATTTCGTAACGCTCAACTTTCTCACAAAGGAAAACCAATTGAACTGCCTATAAACGATACCAAAGTTGTTTATGACCCAAAAGAAGATGAAAACTATCTCGAATTTGATGGGGGTAAACGATTAAAACTTTCTGATGCGTCAAGCGGCTTTCACTCAATAGTACCATTATACTGGGTAACAAAATATTTAATTGAATTTGTAAAGCAGGGAGAAAAGAAATTATTGGAATTATTAAGCACAGATCAAACTATTCGCAGAAATAATGAATTAAAAGAGTTGAATAAGTTAGGGCTTGATGAAAAAACAATACGAACAAAAGAAAAAAGAATAAATGAAAAATATGTCAGTAGGTACTTTGTCAATATTGTTGAAGAACCCGAACAGAATTTATTTCCAAGTTCACAAAGATTGTTATTGAATAGTTTATTAGCGTATAATAACGGAAGTAATATGTTGATAATGACAACACATAGTCCGTATTTAATAAATTATCTAACATTGGCTGTTGAAGCAGATAAATTAAAAGATAAAGCTAAAAAATCATCTGCTGAATTAAAAAATAGATTAAATGAAATCGTCCCATTAAATTCTACAATTAATGGAAATAATTTAGTTGTATATCAATTGGAAGAAACAAATGGTATCATTACAAAACTGGAAACTTACAAAGGTCTTCCTTCAGACAAAAACTATCTGAACGATGTTCTTGCAGAATCAAATGAACTTTTTTCTAACTTATTAGATATCGAAGACGAATTATGCAAATAAACTTTTTTTCAGTGCCTTGTAATAATCAAGTTGGTAATTGTCAAACCAAATCTATTCAATGTCATTTTCCTTTTTCCAATGATCGCTTTGGGATAAGTGATGCAAATGCAAATACACGCATACCTGCAATTGTTTTATTAGACAATGAAAATCAATGGGATTTTACGATTGAAAATCCAAAAAATATAGAAATAAAATATAAAGCAATTGACTACTGTCTGGATATATTCAGGACTGGAACATATGATGTTAGCGATGACAATAGCAGTATTAATGAATTTTCTTCCGATAACGTAAATACAATTGACAGAGGGATAATAAAAAGGTGTGAAGGTTTTTTATATAAAGATGATGAATGGATATTGTTTTTTGAAATTAAAAATCGTCCAAAAGGTGACTGGCTGATTGACGCAAGAAGAAAATTTGAAGAAACTATCTTAAGTTTTAAAGAGCATCATCCAAATCTTTCTCATATAATTATTGAGCCAATTGTTTCAAATAAGTCATTCTTTCGTACACATCAATCAGAAATGATACAAAAGAAGATTTTAAAAGATAAAATTGGTGTTGAGTTAAAGGTCCAAACTAATTTTACTGTAGATTAAAATAAAATTGAAGAACACTTCATTGCGTTAAAAACAATGAAGTGTTTTTTGTTTTTTTATAAAAATTGACGTGGCTAATGATGCTATTTATCTTCCAAAATCTGGATAAATATCCGGCTCAAAAAAAAGGATTTTGTATTTAATCTTGATATTAGGTTTTAGTCTGTGATTCCTGTAATGTTGCAATTTTTGTTTGCTGATGGCATCTCCCTTAAAGATAAATTTTCTGCTTTAAGAGCGTTTGGGAATATTCTTTTATATACAGTAATTTATTTTGATGCCTATCACTGCTTCATGCATGGCAAGCAAATATATTTTCGTTTGAATTTCTAACCTGCTTCATTTCTTTTACTTTTATCGAGTTTATAGCAATAAGTCCAAGCCCATATATTTTTTAAAAATAGTGAGTTGTAAGATCTTTTATAGCATTAGAATTATTTGTTAATGATTAAATGCTTCAATTCAGGATTATTTAACAATCTTTCCTTTTCAGCATAAATAATATCCTTGATATCCTTTTTTATCTGCAGATAATTGCGCTGCACCATTGAATTGTCTACTTTACGGATAACTGGAATGTCGACATAATTATCTTGTTCTTTTTTCAATGCTTCATGGTCATTTACTATTTCAGAATGAAAAGTTTTAAGTTCTATTTTACAATCAGGGTCATCGGCTACCATACCCACGAATTCACCGGAACTAAGTCCGGAAATTTTGGACGGTGGTACAGCAGATTCTAATTGTTTGGACCGACTGATTGAAGTATCTCCGCTATTGATGGAAAGGCTTTCCCTGTCCTGCATAATTTTCCCAAAACGCTCTGATAATTGTTTGGCAGTATCACCTGTAACCTGTCCGCTGACTAAGTTCCCAACAATATTCATAATAACATCCGCCTGTTCCCGTCCATAGTCTTTACGCAATTGGCTAAAATCCTGAATACCCAAAAAAGTTGCTACTTTATTGCTTCTGGCAGTAGCAATCAAACTGTCCATATTGTTGAGGTAAATTGTTGGAAATTCATCGAATATCAGGCTGCTTTTCTGTTTGCTTTTTTGGTTCACTTGTTTTACCAATCGGTTTACATAAAGTGACAACACTGCTCCATATATTTGGATTTTTTGCGGATTATTACCCATACAAACGATTTTCGGTTCGTCCGGATTATTGATATCCAATGTGAAATCGCTGCCCGATAAAACATAATACAATTGTGGAGAGGAAAGCCGTGCCATGGCAATTTTTGCAGAAGCAATTTGACCCTCCAACTGATCCATTACGTTATTTAAATAGGCAGGCTTCAAATCGATTTTAAACAAACTGATACGTCTGGAAATTTTAAGATAAATCAGT
>NZ_MUGR01000043.1:0-118452 GCF_002217195.1 Flavobacterium aquidurense
TTGTTTTGAGACGGCTCCTTCTTTGTTGTCTTTTTTTATCATTCGTTGCCTTCAACGGATTTTAGCCCGTCACCAATGTGTATTTATCGCACCAGTTTGTCATTTCGAGTAACGAGAAATCCTTGCAAGTAGCTCCGTTCCTAATAGTCAATCTTTGTAGAGTTTCTTGCGAGGATTTCTCGTTACTCGAAATGACAAGATTGTCAGGAAATTCAATTTTAAATAAAAAAGCTATCCAAAAATATTTTTCGGATAGCTTTTTTTATTTCTTATAAAAATTATTGTGATCAATATAGTCCCAGACTTTAGGAGGTAAAAGTGGTTGAATATTTTTTCCTTCCTTAATGCTGTTTCGGATAAAAGTAGAAGAAATCTCAACAATTGGCGCATCAATAATATGAACCTTAGGATGCGATTTTAATTCAATATTTTCTTCTCCTTCAGAAATTCTCGGATAAACATAAATGTCATAGTGTTCCAAAAGAACTTCATAGTTTTTCCATTTATGCAGTGTTTTCAGATTGTCTTCACCCATAATCAGTGAAAAATCATGCGTTGGGTACTTTTCATGCAAATGAACCAAAGTATTTACCGTATAATTAGGCTGAGGTAATTTGAACTCAATGTCTGAAGGATTAATTTTTGGATAATCTTCTGTAGCCAGGTAAACCATTTCTAATCGTTGATGATCGTCTAATAATGTAGCTTTCTTTTTTAACGGATTATGCGGCGTAACAACCATCCAAATCTGATCTAAATCGGCAAACTCCGCCATATGATTGGCAATAATTAAGTGGCCAACATGAATGGGATTATACGTTCCGAAATAAAGGCCTATCTTCATAAAAGAGATTTTTTCATAATTCAAATAGTAATTGTTCTATTTAATTATGCTGTGGTATTAAAAAATAGCTTAGTAACGATTCTTTTTTGAAATCAAATAATCAATAGAGAATTTACCGCTTCCGGTAACCAAAAGAAGCACATAAAACAGTAAATACAGAATTCCCATTTCTTTTACATCGATTGGGTCAGCACCATGAATAACAAATACAGCAACCAGCATTGTAATTATTAAGGGCAGAGTGGCTAATCTTGTGGCTAAACCAATGAAAAGAAAAAAGGAGCACACTACTTCTGCAAAAACTGCAAGAGTTAAAGAAGCTGTTTTTCCTACTCCAAGCGGGTCAGGAAATTGAATTTCACCTCCTGCTAAAAGCATGTTCAGTTTAGATAATCCGTGAGAAATCATTAAGGTTGCAATAGCTATTCTAATGACAAGAATGATGATACTCAGGTAATTTTCGTTTCTTTTTATTTCAAATAAATTAATCATAATACAAATATTAATAGCAGTTTACATCCAATGCTAACGATTGTTTTTGTAAAATAGTATTGTTTATGGGGTCTTTAATCCTTATTTACGAAAGCTTTTACCAATTGATACGCTTCTTCTTTTGCTGTATCTAAATCGTAATTTTTGATAATTGTATCAAATTGTGGCGCAGTCGCTAATTCAACAGAGGCTTTTGCAATTCGCATATTGATTTTGTCATCACTTTCAGTAGAACGTTCTTTTAATCTGCGTTTCAATTCATCTACACTCGGAGGTTTTACAAAAACAGCCAAAGTCTGATCCGGAAATTTGTGTTTGATACGCAATCCGCCGGCAACATCAATGTCAAAAATCACGTTTTTGCCCAAAGCCCAGATGCGTTCAATTTCCGATTTTAAAGTACCGTAAAAATTATCGCGGTACACTTCTTCCCATTCCAGGAAATTTTCGGCTTTAATGTGTTTTTTGAATTCTTCCAGCGAAATAAAATAATAATCTTTTCCGTGTTCCTCTTCTCCGCGTGGGTCGCGTGAAGCCGCTGAGATTGAAAATTCTAAATTTAAATCCTCTTTCCCAAGTAAGTGTCTTACTATAGTTGTTTTTCCTGATCCGGATGGTGCAGAGAAAACAATTAATTTTCCTTTGTTCATTAATTTATGCTTTAGGCTTTAAGCAGTACGCTTTAAGCTTTATTCGTTTCGTTTTTCTGCCTATAGCCTATAGCTTAAAGCGTATTGCGTTTACAACACATTCAAAACCTGTTCCTTGATCTTTTCCAATTCATCTTTCATCATCACCACCAATTTCTGCATTTGAGCATGATTCGATTTAGAACCCATAGTATTGATCTCGCGACCCATTTCCTGAGTAATAAAACCTAATTTACGACCATTGGCTTCAGTGCCTTTTATAGTTTCTAAGAAATAATCTAAATGGTTCGTTAAACGCACTTTCTCCTCAGTAATATCCAGTTTTTCTAAATAATAAATCAATTCCTGTTCGAAACGATTTTCATCCACATTTACTTTCAATTCAGAAATTGCAGTCTGCAAACGGTCTTTGATAGCCTGAACGCGTTCCGGATCAAGAGCCAAAGCATCATTCATATATTGACGGATATTTCCAATTCTTAAGTTGAATTCTTTCTCAAGAGATTCACCTTCGTCTTTTCTAAAGGTTAAAATGTTTTGTAATGCCTCTTCAATGATTACCTGAATTTGTTCCCAATCGTTTTCATCGATTTCCTCGCGTTCCGTTTTTAGCGTATCAGGCATACGAACCGCCATTTTCATTAATTCAGTTTCATCGGCATCAGGATAGACCTCCTTTAGCTGAGCAATGTAGTTTTTTACAACAGGTACATTTACTTTAGTCGAAGTCTGTTCAGACGTACTTTCGATGTAAATTCCGAAATCAATCTTTCCTCTTTCTAATTTTGTAGAAATCTGAGTTCTTAAACCTAATTCCATTTCGCGATAAAGCGACGGCATTCTTACGTTCAGATCGAGACCTTTACTATTTAAGGATTTTACTTCAACGGTAATTTTTTTTGTAGGCAATTGCAAAGAAGCTTTGCCAAACCCTGTCATAGATTGTATCATATAATTGAGTATAAAGGCGCAAAGATAAATAAAACTTTGCTGTGTTGCGCTGTAATTCGCTAATCTGTTTTATGCTGAACGACTTAAAGTTTTTTTGCCACGAATTTCACGAATTTACACGAATTTAATTAGTGCGAATTCATTATTTCTCTTTTGCCACAGATTAAATGATTTTATAGATTTTACCAATCTGTGTGAATCTTTTTAATCTGTGGCAACTTTTAAGCTCAACAAATAATTCGTGTAAATTCGTGAAATTCGTGGCTAACTTTTTATTTTTCTAAAGCTTTCGTCACTTGCAATGTCACAGGTTGTGTATTACCAATGTAAATTTTCTCATCAATAATAAAAACCGGACGACTGATAAACGTATAATGTTCTAAAATGTATTTTTTGTAATCGTCTTCCGTTAAAGACTTATTTTTTAAATCCATCGATTTATATAATTGTGCTTTTTTGCTGAACAAAGCTTCGTAACTTCCTGCAAGCTTATGCATTTCCTCCAGTTCTGCTTCAGTAATAGGATTTTGTTTGATGTCGTGAAAAACCAGATTATTGTCTTTAGGCAAACTTTTAATAATTTTTCGACACGTATCGCACGAGGCTAGGTAATATACTTTATTCATTGTTTTTAATTTAAGAGACTACAAAGAAAATTCATTTAAAACTGAAAAATGCCTAATTTTAGAAAAAAAAATAAAATTATGAATTCAGTTTTTGAAGTACAAAAAACTATTAGAGCAATTCTGTCGAAGGTTTTAGATCATCATTCATTAGAGCAATTGAATAAAATTCCGCAAGGGTTTAGTAATAATTTGATTTGGAATATTGGGCATTGCATATCATCCCAACAAGTTCTAATTTATAAGTTATCCGGTTTGCCAACAATGGCTTCAGATGAATTTATCGCCAAATACAAAAAAGGGACTAAACCAGAAGGTGATGTTTCGCAAGCTGAGGTCGATGAAATCCGAAGATTGCTTTCTGCAACTTTACATCAGACAGAAAAGGATTTCCAGAATGAGGTTTTTGTTGATTATCATGAGTATACTACAAGTCTGGGTTTTACGCTTAAAAATATAAACGGAGCTTTAGATTTTAATAATTTCCATGAAGGAATTCATACCGGAATTATAATGAGTATTAGAAAGTTTGTTTAAAAGAAAATCCCGTCGCGCTATTGCTTGACGGGATTTTTTTATTCTACTATAGTTTCGATTGTTACTTTCATAGCGCCGGCACCTTTGTTTTTGGCGATTTCCATAAAAGCTCTTTTCGATAAGTCAAGTTCTCTTGTTTTTACAAACGGACCACGATCTGTGACTTTAACGATGACAAATTTTCCGTTAGCTTCATTGGTTACTTTTATTCGGGTACCAAATGGCAGTTTTTTGTGTGCTGCGGTATATTTGCTGTTATTGAATTTGATTCCGCTAGCTGTTTTTTTTCCGTTAAATCGGTCTGCGTAGTAAGAAGCGTGGGCATTCTTTTTATAAGGCTTTAATTTTAAACCTTTGTCTGTAAATACAGAATCAACCGGAAGGGCAAGTATGTCTGGTTTTACCATTTTTACTGTATCCAGAATGATTTTTGGTTTAGGTTCTGTTGTTGGTTTTGTTTGACTTATGACATAAGTGAAACAACTTAAAAAGGTTATGGTTAGTGTTGTGAGTATAATGTGTTTTTTACTTCTCATGGGTTATTCTTTTTTCAGACTTGGGGAGTTTGTACAAATAATATGCCGAGATAAAAAAAGCCCTATGATTTTAGGGCTTTAATTGGTTTTTAGAACCATAAGTTCCATGGAATTCTACTTAAAATAAGTAATAATCCTAATCCGTAATAGATAGCAAAAGTTTTAAATTTAGCTTCGCTATTAAGTAATTTTTTATGTTTTGACCATCCAATAGTGATCAGGGCGATCGCTATAAGGTTGATTAACGGGTGTTCTAAGGAAGTAAGTCTTAATTCTGCGTTAGACATTTGTCCAAAAGCGGCTTTCCCTAATGGAGACACAAAATAAAGAATCAAGCCAACTAATAATTGGGTATGCGTTCCGATTAAGGCGAACAATGCAATTTTGCGGTCTTTAGCAGTAAAATCTTTTTTTGATGTTACACCAATGATAGCATTTACAACTGCAACTAATAAAAGTAAAAGTGCTAAATAAGCCCAGCCAGAATGGAATTTTTGTAGAAAATGGTACATAAATTAATTTTTTTGTTGAAACAAATATAGCAAAAAAGGCATAAAAAAAACGGCATTAGACTAAAAGTCAATGCCGTTTTTTGGTATTTATTTAGATTCTAAATATTAGAAATCGTAACGTAGAGTAAAGTTCCATGTTCTTCCAAATCCGAAGAATACTTGATTCACGTTAGCAACCCCATTATAAAGCATTCCGTTTGAAGCGTAAGTTCCTTTTGATCCAACTGGTTGTCCAGTAGCGACAGGAAGATTATCATCAGCAAAAGTATTAGTTCTGGACTCAGCAATGTAAATTTTGTCAAGAACGTTATTTACGTTCAATCTGAAGTTTAAAGATTTGTCTTTGTTTTTACCAGTTAACATTTTGTAAGAGAAACCAGCATCCATCAGTCCGTAAGAAGGCAATTCTAATGCTCCTTTATTAGTTGGAGATGTAAAGTTTACCGGGCTTAATCCAGCATATAAATTACCATTGTAATTGTAATTAGCATCAACAGTTACTCTTGTTACAACTTCGTAAGAAGCTCCTAAAGAGGCAGTCATTTGTGCAGCATCACCTACTTTTACTTTGTCCATGTATACAGTTGCTGCAGTATATCCTGCAACCGGAGTATTGTCTGACTGGTTGTAAGCATTTACAGTAGCATTTCCTTTGTATTCCCAGATTCCGTAAGAGAACATACCTGTAACTTTTAATCTGTCAGTAATGTTTGAGCTACCTTCAAATTCAATTCCAGAGTGAACTTCGTTAAGACCTACATATTCTGTGTAAGTTGAGTTAGCAACAACAGTTGCTGAAGCTGGAAGAGCGTTACCTTTTAAGTATCTGTCATTCCATGTAGTATTGTAAACGTTTACCGTAGCGTTAAAGAATCTTGAACGGAAACCGTAACCAGCTTCAAATCCAGTGATTTTCTCGTTAGTAAGATTAGGGTTTACAGTAGATTTGTTGTTTGGATAAACTGAGTTAAAGAACGGTTGTCTTGAGTAGTATCCAGCATTAACATAAACATTGTTTTTCTCGTTGATGTTGTAGTTAGCTCCACCTTTTACGTTTCCACCTGTAAGGTTTTTGTAAGGAGTAGCTGCTAAAGGATCAGTTGATGTGTAAACAAAATTATCTTCTCTTTTGTATCCTTGTTGTGATATAGCTCCCTGAACGAATGCTGTTAAGTTGTCTTTAGCATATTCTAATTGAGTAAATACACCGTACCATTTTACATTACCAGTACTGTTGAATGAAATTTTCTCATAATCTTTCTTTTGGAAAACATTCCATTGAACATCAGTATCGTAAGTTGTAGTCAGATGTCTACCAGCTGGTTTTTGATCAGCAATAAAATTGTCATAATACTCACCTCCACCTAATAGGTTGTTCAAAACTGTATAGTGGTATCCTTTGTAAGTTCTTCCGTCAAAACCAAAATCTAAAGTCAATGTATTAGATAATTTTTTGTTTAAGTTGATTACTGCACCAAACCAGTCATGAGAGTTGATAGATGAAGTTTGTGAAATACCAGAAGTATTAGTGTTTGTTTGCGGGTTGTAATTATTTACATCTGAACCTGCATTAAAGTAAGAACTGTTTTGGTAAACACCACCAATTTGTTGTCTTTGTTGAAGACCAGTCATTCCTCCAATAGTAACTGGCTGACCAGCATTATAAGCATAGATTTTATCATAGTCTACTAAACCGTCCGGAGTTCTGAAAGCTACAAGGTCATTGTATCCTTTTCCTTTAATTCCTCCAGATGCACTAGCTCCTGCACCACGTCCCATAGAAGCATAAAGAACAGAAGAAAGTTTAGTTGTTTCGTTGATTTTATAATCCCAGTTGAAAGAAGCAACAGGTTTGTGGTAGTAATTTTTTCTGATGTTATATTCAGAACCATTCAAATATCCGTTATCAGCATTGTATCTGATGTTTGGATCACCATTATTACCATATTGTTGGTAAGTAGCAATTGTAGAAGCAGTAGATCTTTGGTTGTGCCATTGTGGAGCACCAGTTACAGTAAGTTGAAAGTCATGTTTACCGCTTTTGTTTGCATATCCTAAAGCTACATAATAGTTAGAACCTTCAAATTGAGTTCCGTTAACGTAACCATCTCCCATTGTTTGAGATAACAAGATAGAAGCAGAAAGACCGTTGTCTAATTTTCCAGTGTTGTATGAACCCTGAATTTTGAAGTTTCTTCCGTTACCAAAACCAGAAGCGAAAGATCCGCCTTCTTTTTTGTCAGAAGATTTTGTTACAATGTTAATAGTTCCTCCAACTGAAGGAGTTGCAAGTTTAGAAGCTCCTAAACCTCTTTGAACCTGCATAGCAGATGTTACATCAGATAAACCTGCCCAGTTACTCCAGTAAACAGAACCGTTTTCCATGTCGTTAACCGGCATACCGTTGATCATAACAGCAATGTTGTTTTGGTTAAAACCACGAATGTTGATTCTTGAATCTCCAAAACCACCACCTGATTTAGTAACATATACTGAAGGAGTGTTTCTTAAGATCTCCGGAAATTCCTGAGTTCCTAATTTTTCCTGAATTTCAGCAGCTTTAATTGTAGAAACTGCTACAGGAGTTTTTCTGTCTTTTGCAATATCGACAACTGTACTTTTTACAACAATTTCGCTTAATTCGTTTGAATTAGAAGTTAAAACGATTGTTCCTAAGTTAGTAGTTGTGCCACCAGATACTGAAAATTTTACAGTTTTGTTTTCGTAACCTAAAAAAGAAATAACGATTTCTCCGGTACTTGTTGTTGCGCTGAGAGTAAATTTACCATCAAAATCTGTAGAAGTAGCAGTTGTAGATCCTTTGATCACTACGTTTGCTCCCGGTAATGAACCACTACCGTCGGTAATCATACCTGTAATTTTTCCTTGAGAAAATGCGGTTGAAACAATCATGAACAATAGTCCAGTGAGTAACCAATTTTTCATTGTCTTCATTTGTTATTTAGTTTATTGTTTTTGGCAAAATTATAACATTTTAATCAGATAGTGTTATCAAAATGTTAAGAAAAATAAGTTTTATCTAATGTGTTGCGCATTAAAATGATTTTTTCTTTTTTTGTTAAATAAAATAACGATTTTTTGAATTTTTGAGCCTATAATTTGTTAAAATCGTAATGATTCATATTGTCTTGTAGTGCTAAACTTGCAATAATCAGTGCTTTAGGGGTATTTCGGGGTATATTTATACGAAAAAACGCCTTAATTTCTGTTAAATCAAGGCGTTTCAGTTTGTTGCGAAAAACTTTTTATTATGTTTTATTTATTCTTCAGGAAGTGATGGAGTAAAAATGAAGTCGAGCTGTCATGATTTTCCACAGTCCTGGTGTTAATTTCATGTAAAATAGAGTTAGCTAATTGTTTTCCTAGTTCAACTCCCCATTGATCAAAGCTAAAAATGTTCCAGATCACACCCTGAACAAAAATTTTGTGTTCGTATAAAGCGATTAATGATCCTAAATTTTTAGGAGTTAATTGCTGAATTAAGATAGTATTCGTTGGTTTATTTCCGGCGAAAACTTTAAATGGCAATAAGTAAGATGCCTTTTCTGCAGCAAGTCCTTGTTTGTCGAATTCAGCCTGAACTTGTGCTGCTGTTTTTCCGTTTAATAAAGCCTCTGTCTGTGCAAAAAAGTTAGACATCAGTTTATCGTGATGATCTTCGTTTCCGTATAATGGTTTTACAAATCCAATAAAATCAGTCGGGATTAATTTCGTTCCCTGGTGAATCAATTGAAAAAAGGCGTGCTGCGAATTGGTTCCCGGTTCTCCCCAGATAATAGTTCCGGTTTGATAGTTGACCGGTTTTCCGTCGCGGCCAACACTTTTTCCGTTGCTTTCCATAGTGGCCTGTTGCAAATAAGGAGCCAGTTTAGATAAATATTGTGTGTAAGGAATCAAAGCTTCGCTTTCAGCACCAAAGAAATTATTGTACCAAACGCTCAATAAAGCTAAGATTACCGGAATGTTTTCGTCGAATTCTGCCGTTTTGAAATGTTCGTCCATTTCGTTGGCACCTTTCAATAAATCATTATAATTATCAAAACCAATTGCAAGACTGATGCTTAAACCAACAGCGCTCCATAAAGAAAATCTTCCTCCAACCCAATCCCACATCGGGAAAACATTGTCCGGATTGATTCCAAATTCAGTTACTTTTTGAATGTTGGTAGAAACTGCCACAAAGTGTTTTGCAATATCTTCCTGAGAAGCTGATTTCAAAAACCATTCTTTAATCGTTTCTGAGTTGGATAAGGTTTCCTGAGTAGTAAAAGTTTTAGAAACAATAAGGAAAAGTGTTGTTTCAGGGTTCAGCTTTTTAATTACTTCATTAACATGGTCACCATCGACATTCGATACAAAATGAAGATTCAGGTGGTTTTTATAAAATTGTAAAGCTTCAACTGCCATAACCGGTCCAAGATCAGAGCCTCCAATTCCGATATTTACTACATCAGTAAAAGTCTTTCCTGTAAAACCTTTTCTTTCTCCCGAAATAACTTCGTGGCTGAATTGTTTGATTTTATTTTTTACTTCATAAACTTCTGGAATTACATTTTCTCCGTCAACTTTTATCACTGCTGATTCCGGTGCACGTAATGCCGTGTGCAAAACTGCTCTGTTTTCGGTCTGGTTGATAATTGCTCCGCCAAAATATTGGGCAATCGCATCCTTTAATCCAATTGAATTGGCTAATTCTAATAAAAGAGAGATGGTTTCCTGGCTGATATTGTTTTTAGAATAATCTACCAAAAAGTCATTCCATTGTAAATTGAATTTTTCAACACGGGTATTATCTTGTTGAAAAAGTTCTTGTATCGTAGTTTCGTGAATTGCGTTATAGTGATTTTGCAGATTTTTCCACGCTTCAGTCCCGGTTGGGTTTGTTGTGTTTAAAGCCATTTTATTTGTTTAATTGAGAATGTGGTTATAAAAAACAAAAATACTGAAATTAGTTTTAATAGGGTATGGGTTCACAATTATATAACAAATAGTTACGAAAACGATTTATGGACTTTTGGTTTTTGATTTTGTGGTTATGATAACAGCGCCATCATTTTCTTTGTCATTATATACGATGCGGCTACTGTTTATGTTTAAAAAATCAAAACTGAGTATTTCGTTTTTTTTGAGAGGTAATAGAATCGTGTCCCGTTCTTTGTTGTATTCAAAAGGAATTCCGTTGATTACAATTAAGGGACATTCGCCAATTTGATCTTTCTTAAAGGCATTGTTGACCAATTCTAATGCGAAATATTTGTTTTCTTCTGTGTCATTTAGAATAAAAGCCTTTGGTTTAGAGCATGCAATTGTTAGTGCTGAAGAAAGTAGTAAAAGAGCTCGTTTCATTAAGAAGTGATTGGGTGGGATATTGTTTTGAAATAACGTTTTTTTTACCAAATCTTCCACCATGGTTTTTTATTAATTTCTATTGTTTTCTTAACAATATCAATCTCTATTCTTTTTAATGGTTCAGTTTTAATTTTAGAATCATCAAAAAATAGTTCTCCAGTATCATTCATTCCAATAGGAGGTTTTGTTCTTTGTTTCCAGCTTTCAGTTTGTAATTCCGGAATTAAATCTAAATCAATTTTATCACTGAATTTTTTTCGTGCTTTTTCTATGATTTCTTCTTCTAAGTTTGAAGTTGAATTTTTTAGAAGTAATAAAGCATTATCGGGAATGTTTAAAAGAAGGACCTGTGTTTTGTTTTGGATTTTATAAACATCCAATACTTTAAAATAAGCAATAGTATCTAATAAAAAGTGACCGATTTTTGCCGAATCAGGATTGAATTTCGATAAATCTTTTGGATGGGCACTTGCAATTAAATACCTTAAATTGCCCGAAAGTCCTCCACCCATAGAAGTCATATCAGTAAAACCTTTTTCCTGAATGATTTGTCCGGTTCTGTAATTTGAAATTAGATCGTCAGAAAGAGTAGTGTCTCTGTAAAATAGTTTTAAGCCAGAAAAAGTTTCATTATAAATTGCTTTAAGACGAGCGTTTTTCATAATTCTTCTATTTTTAGAATTGAATTTTTAATACAAAAATTACAAATTCCCAATACTATCCAGTTCTCTTTTCAGCGGCTCGATTTGTTTCATAAAACGGGTTCTGTCATTTCCTGTCAAAGATTCTCCCGTTGGTAAGTTCAGTCTTAGGGCATCAACCTGAACTCCGTTTTGCCAGAAACGGTAGCAAACGTGTGGTCCGGTTGCTAATCCTGTGCTTCCTACTAATCCAATAGTTTGACCTTGCGTTACTCTTTGTCCTCGTTTTACTAAAATTCTGGACATGTGTAAATATTGAGTAGAGTAAGTTCCGTTGTGTTTTACCTTTACAAAGTTTCCGTTTCCTGCTGTATATCCTGTTGTTTCTACCACTCCCGAAGCAGTTGTTGAAATTGGTGTTCCTGTTGGTGCAGCGTAATCAGTTCCTTTGTGCGCTTTCCAGGTGTGCTGAACCGGATGAAACCTGTTTGCAGTAAATCGGGAAGTGATTCTGCTAAACTTGATTGGTGTTTTCAGGAAAAAGTTTTTCAGTGTTTTTCCCTGATCATCATAATATTCTACTTTTCCGGAAAGGGTGTCTTTTTTAAAGGGGAAAGCATATATTATTTTTCCTTTGTATTCAAAAAATGCCGCTTCCAGGTCTTCAACGCCATCATAGGTTTTGCCATTTATAAAGCGTTCTGTAAAAATTAAACCATAACGGTCTCCCTTTTTTAGTTTGAAGAAGTCAATAGACCATGAGAACACTTTTGTGATTCTGCTCGCTAATGCTGCTTCTACACTTTCGTTGCCTAAAGTTTCAGACAATGAACTTTTTAAAACGCCGCCAATGATTTTGCGTTTTAGAGTAACCGGTTTTACTTTTTTGTAAGCTTTTGCGATACTGTCTCTAAAGTCAACAACGTAATAAGTCAGTGCATCCGGCTGGTAAATAAAAACCTGAAGTTTATTAGTTTTGTTTTTAGAACGAAGAAGAGTGTACGGTTTGTGATATCGAATCGTTCTTACGTTGAAAGAATCCTTGATTTGCTCAACGACATCAAAAATTTTCTTGTCGCCAATATTTTGACGCTGTATAATAGAGCCAAAAGAGTCTCCTTTTTTTATCGTGTCATGAAGAACATTAAAATCAGCATAATTAAATCCAAATTCTACTTTTTTTGCTTTTGGTTTAGTGACTTTAATCTCAACTTTTTCAGCGGTTTTATTACATGAAAATAGTGAGAATAATATAATTATCAGTACGAATGCTTTTTTCAAACTTTTAAATTTTTTCAGGAAATTAAATGGTTGTTTCGTTTCCCCAATTGTACAATTCATCTTCGGTCCACAATTTAGGAAAAAAGATGCGTCTTTGGTATTTTGGGTGCATATATTTTTGCCAGTCACTACCTCCCGTCGCTTCACCATTGCCTTTACCGCTTTCCAGAATATATTTTCTTGCGGTATTCAGATGTTGCATTACCCAGGTAATGTTCACGGTTTTATCATAATGGCGCATAGCCTGAATTAGTTCCTGGTTTTGTTGGTCTTCGATAGGTAATTGCGTGAATTTTTGCCAGATATTTTTGGTTTTAAACGTCGCTATTTGTCTTAAAAACTGACCTTTGTATTTCTTTTCGAATTCCTGAAGTAAATACGATTTTTCTCCTGTCTGATAATCTTTTCCGGCAGCCTGCCAGTACAAATGCTCAAAGCTCGTTTCTAAATCCGTGTTTTCGTCAAAGTTTTCTTTGTATCTGCGATCTGTTAGATTGATTACGTCAGTCGAAGCAAATTCTATTAATCTGTATTGTGCGCTCTGAAAACCACTGGCAGGAGTCAGTGTATTTCTAAATTTCATATATTGATCTACATCCATTCCGTTTTCCATAATGCTGAAAGAATTCGTCAGCATATCAAAATATCGGGTGATTCTTGATAATCTCTCGCTAAAAAAAGCAACCTGAATATTTTCGGCGTCTGCTATCTGGTCAATTTCCCACAGGATCATTTTAAAAATCAATTCGTTTACCTGATGGTACATGATAAAAACCATTTCGTCAGGAAGCGTCGTGCGTTGTGTTTGTAAACTTAAGAGCGCATCAGTTTGAATGTAATCCCAATAAGTAATTGGTTTTGACCAAAGTAATCCTTCTAATTGAACCTCAGTTTTTTGATTTATAGCTTGGAATTTAAGGTCAATTTCTTTTAAAATTGATTCTGAATGATCAGTAGGGTTCATTATTTTTTTACTTTAAATGGATTTTTTAATCCTTTATATTCGTCAAGATCGGCTTTGAGTGATCCCACTGCCAAATCTGCTTTTATTCTAACCGGAACTTTGTTGTCGTCGTCTGTGATCCAGAGTGTTACACTTTCTTTTTCTTTAAAAACTCTTCCTGTTTGTACCAGAGGTTTAAACATCATGGTAGAAACGGTTCCAAATTTAGTTGTAATATCTTGACGGCCTACATATTTTAACTTAAATTTTGTGATTTCGTCGTCAAAAAACATATCAATTGTTACCGCTTCGCCTGGTTTAAGTTTGTCGATAGTAGGATGATTTCTCAGATAGTAAAAAGACGAAATAATGTCCTGAACATTATCCGTTACCATAATTGTTTTTTCGGTTTTACGCTTGTAGTCTTTTACTAAAACCTTGTTGTCGTTTTGGTTAAAAAAACCTTCTTGGTCTTTTGTGTAGCCGCCTTCGTTAATTTTTCGGACATAACGATACGGATTTCCGGTTTGTTTGTCAAAATAACTTTCGTATACATCTTCTACTTTAAAGAAAAATTTTGACATTCCGGTGGTATAACCTTTGCCAACAGCATGAAATACTTTTTTATTGCTTATTGTAGCGTCTTTTATTTCAAGTGTGGCATAACCTGCGTTTACAATTCCGTAGTGAATTCGGAATTTAAAGTATTCCCCAGTGTCAAAAGAATCTTCCTTCTGAGTATCGAAACTAAGGGTCGTGAGAATTAACATGATGAGGATTAATTTTTTCATAGTACAATTTTTACATTTCATTATAAAGATAAAGAAATGCAAATTCTATTCCAAATGTACCAAAACAAAAAAACTCAGTCAAGGAATGACTGAGTTTTTATGCTATTAACTAACCAAAAAACTATAAATTATGAAATTTATATCAATTCAGAAGGAAACCACCCCTTCTTGATTTGCGAGTGCAAAGGTATGTGGAAAGTTTAAAAAATAAATAGCAAAATTCGAGTTTAACATAACATTTGCATAAAAACCATCGTTTTATAGAGAATTTTTCTGCATAATGCAAAAATATTGCGATTTTACAATGTACCTCTCAATTCTTGTTCTCTTTCAATTGACTCAAAAAGGGCTTTAAAGTTCCCTGCGCCGAATCCTTTTGCTCCCATTCGTTGAATAATTTCGAAAAAAAGCGTTGGTCTGTCCTGAACCGGCTTGGTAAATATTTGTAATAAGTACCCATCTTCATCCGCGTCTACCATTATCGCCAGTTTTTCGATTTCATTTATATCTTCTTTCATCATTCCCATGTGTGCGCCCAATCTTTCAGGAATTGCCTGATAGTAGGTATGCGGCGGAGCAGATAAAAATTCGACACCTCTTGATTTTAAATCAGAAACGGTTTTGATAATGTCATCTGTTGCAATGGCAATATGCTGGATTCCCGGTCCGCCATAGAAATCTAAATATTCTTCGATTTGTGATTTTTTCTTGCCTTCTGCCGGTTCATTGATTGGGAATTTAATCCTTCCGTTCCCGTTTGACATTACTTTACTCATCAAAGCCGAATATTCAGTATTGATTTGTTTGTCATCGAAGGATAAGAAATTCACGAATCCCATAACATCTTCGTAAAATTTTACCCAGGTATTCATTTCGTTCCAACCCACATTTCCTACCATGTGATCGATATATTTTAATCCTGTTGGTGCCGGATTATAATCTGATTTCCATTCTTTATAACCCGGTAAGAAAACACCGTTGTAGTTTTTTCTTTCTACAAAAATATGAACGGTTTCTCCGTACGTGTAAATTCCGGAACGAACCACTTCTCCAAATTCATCTGATTCTACTGTTGGTTCCATAAAAGAACGTGCGCCGCGCTTCATAGTTTCTTCATAAGCACTTCTGGCATCTTCAACCCAAAGAGCAGCAACTTTTACTCCGTCACCGTGTTTTTTTAAATGCTCATTTATTGGAGAATCTGCATTCAAAGGGGTCGTTAGAACAATTCTTATTTTGTCTTGTTTCAAAACATAAGAAGCTTTGTCTCTTACTCCTGTTTCTAATCCGGCATAAGCCAATGATTGATAACCAAACGCTGTTTTGTAATAATGTGCCGATTGTTTTGCATTTCCTACGTAGAATTCTACATAATCTGTTCCTAATAAAGGAAGGAAGTCTTGTGCTCCTTCGAAGATTTTTTCTAATCCGTATTCTACTGATTTTACTTCTTTACTCATGATAAGTCCCCTAGCCCCCGAAGGGGGAATTCCTATTAGGGGTAAATAGGATTTTAGTTATAAATATTTTAATCTTAGATTCTTTTTAATCGTGTCAAGAATTTTTAATTCCCCCTTCGGGGGTTAGGGGGCTTCCGTCCAAGACTTATAGTATTGCCCATCATCTAATCCCATTGCTTCTTCTGTAACCATAAGTGGCCTGAAAGTATCAACCATAACAGCTAATTCGTGGGTTTCTTTATGACCAATACTGCGTTCCATTGCGCCAGGCGCCGGACCATGCGGAATTCCTTTTGGGTGTAAAGTGATATGTCCCTGCTCGATATTATTACGGCTCATAAAGTCGCCGTCTACATAATACAGGACTTCGTCTGAATCTATATTGCTGTGATTGTATGGTGCCGGAATTGCTTTCGGGTGATAATCGTAAAGTCTTGGGCAGAAGGAACAAACGACAAAAGTGGCCGTTTCGAAAGTTTGATGTACCGGAGGCGGTTGGTGAACGCGTCCCGTTATTGGTTCGAAATTATGAATCGAAAATCCGTATGGAAAATTGTATCCGTCCCAACCCACAACGTCAAAAGGATGTGTGGCATATACTACTTCGTGAATCATGCCTTCTTTTTTGATTTTAATTAAAAAATCACCTTTTTCGTCGTGTGTTTCCAGTTCATTAGGCAAAATAAAATCACGCTCGCAAAATGGAGAATGTTCTAAATGCTGACCCGACTGGTTTTTGTAACGTTTTGGCGTGTAGAAAGGAGAATACGATTCTACGTAAAAAAGCCTGTTTTCTGTCGTTTCAAAATCTATTTGATAAATAATACCTCTTGGGATAATCAGGTAATCACCATATTCAAAAGGAATGTTCCCTAACATGGTTCTTAGTTTTCCTTTTCCTTTATGAATGAAAAGCATTTCATCGGCATCGGCATTTTTATAGAAATAATTTCGAAGCGATTCTTTTGGTGCGGCAAGTCCAATGATGCAGTCTTTGTTGACTAGCATGGCTTTTCGGCTGTCTAGAAAGTCGTTTTCAGGTTTTAATTCAAAACCTTTAAAAAGTAATGATTTTATGTTTTTTCCGATTGCAATTTTGGGTTCAACGGAATAAGAATTTAAAATTTCTTTAACCTGCGTTGGTCTGTGAACATGATAAGATAGTGAGGAATGTCCGTGAAAACCTTCGGTACCAAATAATTGTTCGTAATAAAAACCTCCGTTAGGCTTTTCGAATTGGGTGTGTCTTTTTTGAGGAAAGTTTCCGAGTTTATGATATAATGGCATGGCTTTTCAATTAGATAATTTGTAAATTAGATAATTCGAAAAATTTGAATTGTGTGAACAGATAATTATATCAATATTGTAATTGACTAATTATCTCAATTCGGTAGTTTTACTCAGGATTTCTCTTGATAAGGAATTGAAGATACTCTAATAAACCTGTCCATTTTGTTTTCATTATAACAAATGTCGTAATTTTTATTGATTTAAATTATATATTATATCAATTATTAACGTTAAAAAAATGCGAAAGATATTTTTTAGTATAAAATAACGGGATCTTTATGAAAGTGCTTTTTTAATGTATTTGTATCAGAATTGGAATCCGATACTGAACCAAGTAAAGCTTTTAGACATTTCCGGAGACCATGATTGTTTGATCTCAATTGGGCCAATTATGGTTTCTAACCCGTAACCAACCGCATATCCTGAATATTTAGGCATTGAAACCCAGTCAACCGTTGTAAAAATATCGTCGCCTAAATTGGCGAAATTAGCTGAAAGGTTGACATGATTCTTTTTGAAAATTTCGTAATCTAAAGTAATGTCGGTTTTAATAAAGCTATTTCCGGCAATACTTAAAAAGTCATATCCGTAGAAATAATTAAAATTATTTATTTTACTGTAACCATAACCTCCTAATATAAAATCGAAAAACGGTACACTGTCACTACCAATATTAAATCCGGCATCAGCTCCAACTTTAATGGTTGCTTTTTTGAATAAAGTTTTGGCAAAAGCGATTTCAGCCTTTGCGATCGAGAAAGGTTTGAATTGTTTCGTGTAATCTGAAGATGCTAAATACGTTTGTACCTCTCCGGAAAAATACAATCCGGAATGCGGATAATATTTATTATCAAAAGAGTCGTATTTCAAATAACCAAAAAGACTTACATAGTTGCTCTTCTCGATAATGTTTTCAGCGTTAGCAAGAGTTGGTGAGTTTATTTTCAGGTATTTATACTCAAGACCACCACCCATTAAAAATTTCTGGACAAAAATCGTTTGGAAATACGCCTGGTTGGTAATGTCCATAAAGTCGACATTAATCAAATTTACATTTGGATTTTCCTGGAATAAATTGCTGATGCTGGTTGTAACATTACGATTGAACTGATTCATTCGGGATCTGAAACCGAAACTAATATTAAAACCATTTTCGACATAATAGTTAAAGTCGTATCTGAAATTATCACCCAGAATAATATCAAGTGACGTAATATCATTTTTCAGGAATGTTTTTTTATGCGTCAGATTCAATAAAATGGCACTTTTGTAAAGTCCGTCATAATGCAATCCCAGTTTTAGATACGTCTGTGTTGGATTTTCTTTCAGGACAAGATCGAGATCGTCCTGGTTTTCGTCCGGTTCTAAACAATAAGAGATTGCACTAAAGTTTTGAGTAGCATTCAGATTGTTGATTCCGGTTTTAAGATCATCGTAGGTAATCGTGCTTCCGGGTTTAAAACGAAGTTTTCCGCGAATGTATTCTCGTGTATAATTGTCCAGTATTTCGCTGTTTATTTTTTTGATTTCTAAGGTGTCAGAAGCAATTTTTAGTTTTGGTTTTTTATAAAAATTGTTTTCGTTTGATAACGTTTTGATTTTTTCGTAAACGGCAAAAGCAGCTTCTTCTCCTTTTCGGATAATTTCTTCTCCTTTGTCAAATGAAATAACGCCATAGTCACGAATGTCTGGTTTGATATAAACATCCGTGTCTTTTATTTTGCTTTTCATTTTATCAATCGACTGCAGATTGGTAATCTGAACTAATATTCGGGTAGCATTTTTAAGGCTTTTTCGACTCAGTAAATCATCCTGAACATCAACACCAATAATAATGTCTGCACCAAGATTACGCACTTCTTTTATAGGATAATTGTTAACCACACCACCATCAACCAATAAATTCCCGTCGATTTCTACAGGCGTAAATAACGAAGGAAATGCGGCACTTGCCATCATGGCCTGGACCAGATTGCCTTTGTTCAGTAAGACTTCTTCGCCGGTTTCGATATTGGTACCAATACATAAAAACGGGGTTGGCAGTTTATTGAAATCGCGTACATGACGTACATTTCGGGTAAGGCTGCTTAATAAATTATAATTGTACATTCCTTTTGAAAGTGCCTCAGGAATTCCCACCCTGAAATTGCTGAAAGGCAAAACAATGGCATACAATTCATCATTTTTTTTACCGTAGAAGTTTTTGGATGAACGCGGAATATAATCATTAATAAGTTCATCAAAATTGGTTCTTTTAAAAATAGAATCAATTTGAGAGGCATTGTAACCAGAAGCATAAAGACCTCCAATGATAGATCCCATACTTGTTCCGCCAATATAGTCGATTTTAATTCCGGCTTCTTCCAGAACCTTCAGAACTCCGATATGTGCAAATCCTTTTGCGCCACCGCCACTTAAAACCAGTCCAATTTTAGGTCTTTTGGCTTCGTCTTGTTTTGCTTTTTCGATATTTTCCTGTGAAAAAATATTTTGTGGATTTAATAATAAAATCGTGAAAAGAGCCAACTGCACACCCCAGATGGAAATGGAAAACTGCGAGTGACAAATTGATATTTTTTCCTGTAAAAAAAGAGCAACTTTAGAGGCTCCTTTTTTTAAAGTAGAAAAAAATCGATTTGACCGAGTATTTGAAATGGACAGCTGGATTTGGTGCATAAAAATAGCTAGTTGGTTTTGTAAAAGTCGACAATTTTTTTGGCTTTTGATGCACCAATGACCTCGGATATTTCTTTTTCGGTGGCCAATTTCAATCTTTTAACACTTTTGAAATGTTGTATTAACGTGAGCATCGTTTTTTCGCCTATTCCTGGTATACTTTCTACAGACGAATTAAGTGCTGCCTTGCTTCGTTTATCGCGATGAAAGGTAATTCCGAATCGGTGCGCTTCGTTTCGCAATTGCTGAATTACCTTTAATGTTTCGGATTTTTTATCGAGATATAACGGGATTGAATCTCCGGGATAAAACAATTCTTCGAGGCGTTTTGCGATCCCGATAATAGCAATTTTGCCCCGTAATTCTAAAGCATCGATACTTTTTAAGGCAGCAGAAAGCTGTCCTTTTCCACCATCAATAATAATAAGCTGTGGCAAAGGCTGGTTCTCGTCTAATAATCTTTTGTAGCGACGGTAAACAATTTCGGTCATTGAAGCAAAATCGTCAGGGCCTTCAACGGTTTTTACGTTAAAATGACGATAATCTTTCTTGCTTGCTTTCCCATCTTTAAAAACCACACAGGCTGCTACGGGATTTGTTCCCTGAATATTCGAGTTATCAAAACATTCTATATGTCGCGGTTCAACCGGCAAACGCAAGTCTTTTTGCATTTGCGCCATGATGCGATTTGTATGTCGGTCCGGATCTACGATCTGCAATTGTTTGAGTTGTTCAATTCTGTAAAACTTAGCATTACGAATCGATAAATCGAGAATCTGTTTTTTATCGCCAAGCTGCGGGACGGTTGTTTTGATGTTTTCGCCCAAATTCATTTCGAACGGAACAATGATTTCTTTTGATAGTAACTGAAAACGTTCGCGAAGTTCTATAATCGCCAGTTCTAATAGTTCTTCGTCCGTTTCGTCCAGTTTTTTCTTCATTTCTAAAGTATGCGAGCGAATAATTGATCCGTGCGAGATCTGAAGAAAGTTGACATAAGCGGCACTTTCGTCAGATACGATCGAAAAGACATCAATATTGGTGATTTTGGGGTTTACAATCGTTGATCGCGATTGATAATTCTCGAGAACTTCTATTTTTTCTTTGATTTTCTGTGCTTCTTCAAAACGTAAATCCTGAGCATATTGGTTCATCAGTCGCTTAAAATCTTTCATACTTTCCTTGAAATTTCCTTTTAGGATTTCGCGGATTGCATCGACTTGTCTTTGGTATTCTTCAAGAGGTTCCAAGCCTTCGCAAGGGCCTTTGCAATTGCCAATATGATATTCGAGACAAACTTTGAATTTGCCGGAATCGATATTTGATTTACTTAAATCATAATTGCAGGTTCGCAAAGGATACAATTCTTTGATTAACTCCAGAATAGTATGTACGGTTTTGAAACTGGTATAAGGTCCAAAATATTCAGAGCCGTCTTTGACCATTCGTCTGGTCGAAAATATTCTCGAAAAAGGTTCTCTTTTAATACAAATCCAGGGATAACTTTTGTCATCGCGCAGTAACACGTTATAACGGGGCTGCAGGGTTTTGATTAAATTGTTTTCTAACAAAAGCGCATCGGTTTCGGTAGGAACGACGATGTGTTTTATGGTTACAATTTTCCGGACCAATACATTTGTTTTGGCCGTATCATGAATTTTATTGAAATAGGAAGAAACCCTTTTTTTTAAATTTTTGGCTTTTCCAACATATAAGATCTTTCCCTCTTTATCATAATACTGATACACACCGGGATTATCCGGCAAGGTTTGAATTTGAAGATCTAAAGACGGTTTTTGCATTCTGTTTTATTTCTGAAGTACCTGAAAAGCATTTTTAAAAAATCGTTCTGATTGTATGAAAAAAGCTTAACACTGATTTAGTTTCAAATTTACGAAATCAAAAGAATAATTTCTATATTTAGATTTTATAATTCTATATGAAAAACAGTACACCCTTGGTTATTTTTGGCGAATCGATTTTGCCGGGAGAAAACAAAACAATAAACGTCGAAATTGCGAGGTTGCACACCACCACAAAACTTAATATTCCGGTTATTGTGCGTCGGTCAAAGATGGAAGGTCCGGTAGTTTTATTCTCTGCAGGAATTCATGGTGACGAGATTAACGGAGTTGAAGTAGTGCGTCAGATTATCAGCAAAAAGATCAATCGTCCTGCAAAGGGAACTATCATTTGCATTCCGATTATCAATATGTATGGTTTTGTGAATAAATCCCGTGAGTTTCCGGACGGAAGAGATTTGAACCGCGTTTTTCCGGGAAGTAAAAAAGGTTCTTTGGCCAGTCGTTTTGCGTATCATATCGTAGCAGAAGTTTTGCCGATCATAGATTATGCAGTCGATTTTCATGCCGGAGGTGCAAGCCGGTTCAATGCGCCGCAAATTAGAATTACCGAGAATAATCCTGAACTGAAAGTTCTGGCGGATGTTTTTAATGCGCCGTTTACGTTATATTCTAAAAATATTAATGGTTCTTTTAGAAATACCTGTGAGAAGGCCAATATAAAAATGCTGCTTTTTGAAGGCGGAAAATCATTAGACATTAATAATGTGATTGCCAATGAAGGTGTAATGGGAGTGAAGCGTTTGCTGCATTACCTGAACATGCTGGATCCGAAACAAGTGGTCGAAAAAGCGCATGATCCTTCTATTTATATTAAAAATTCGGTTTGGCTGCGTGCTAAATGTTCCGGTTTGCTGCACGATTATAATCTGATTGGCAAGTTTGTGACCAAAGGAACTATTTTGGCCATTATTACGGATCCGTTTGGTAAATTTGAGCAAAAAGTAAAAGCACCGCATGACGGATTCGTCATTAACGCTAATCATTCGCCTATAGTTTATGAAGGCGATGCGATTTATCATATGTCTAAAAACAGCCCTGAAAATGCCGACGAATAAAAAAGAATTACGACTGCACTATAAAAATCTTCGCAAAGAACTTTCTCCAGATGCGCTTGAAGAAAAGAGTTTGGCGATAGCCAATAATCTGATTCAATTGCCCATTTGGAATAAAACTTATTATCATGTTTTTTTGCCTATCGAAGAACATAAGGAAGTAAACACAGAATATGTTCTGCATTTGCTTTCCGGAAAAGACAAAGAAATTGTAGTTTCGAAAAGTGATTTTGAAACTCGCGGAATGTCGCATTTTTTATTAACGGATAATACCAGAATCAAAAAAAACGAATACAATATTCCGGAACCTGTAAACGGATTGTCTGTTCCGTCAGCAACTATTGATGTGGTTTTTGTACCCTTACTTGCATTTGATCTTCTGGGAAATCGGGTAGGTTACGGGAAAGGTTTCTACGATAAATTTTTAGCAGAATGTAAACCGGAAACGGTTAAAATAGGACTTTCTTTCTTTGAAGCAGAAGATAAAATAGAAGATGTTTTTGAATCTGATGTGAAACTGGATTACTGCGTGACTTCTCTGAAAATCTATACTTTTTAGTTTCTTACCATATAAGTGGTATAAGAAAATATCAAACGAAGTGGTTTTTAGAGCCATCCTGATAGCGATCGGGCGCAAAGAAATCAGGCCTTTTTTGGGCTGATTTTACGTTCGCGAAGAAAACTTATCTCACTTATTTTTTACCACAAGCTTACACTTTAGTTTAAATGAAACTTATATCACTTATATGGTGAATCGACTTTAGATGAAGCTTATTTTTGATTGAAAAATATTTAACAGGAATCTTGGCATGCAATTTGGATTGCGGGAATTACAGATAATTTTCTTAGTACATCCGGAATGCTAATTATTATTTGAGAAAAAAAAATCATTTACTAATTCCTAAAATTTATTTTAAAATGAAAAATAAACCTTTTTATTTGTTGGCATTCCTATTACTGATTGTGGTGAGTTGTAAAAAACAATATGAAGCCACAGAAGATTATGCCGCAGAAGCTACAGATATGGCAGTTACTGCTACTGATGCAATTCCCGAAGAATACATTTCAGATCCTAATACTGAAAGTTATACAGGGCTTGAAGAAAATCCTTTCGAATCTCCTCAAAAATCTCCGCTTTCTACTTTTTCTATTGATGTCGATAATGCTTCTTATACCAATATCAGACGTTTTATTAATGAAGGGCAACAAGTACCTAAAGATGCGGTTCGCGTTGAAGAGATGGTGAATTTCTTTAAATACAATTATCCACAGCCAGCGGGGCAGCATCCGTTTTCGATCAATACAGAATTAAGTGATGCTCCCTGGAATAAAAACAGTCAGCTGCTAAGGATTGGCTTGCAGGGGAAAAATATCCCGATGACCAATTTACCAGCTTCAAATCTGGTTTTTCTAATAGATGTTTCGGGTTCCATGAGTGAGCAGAACAAACTTCCGTTATTAAAAGAATCCATGAAGATTTTGGTAAAAGAGCTTCGTCCTCAGGATAAGGTTTCGATTGTAGTTTATGCAGGTTCAGCAGGTGTTGTGCTGGAACCAACTTCGGGCGATAATAAGGACGATATTTTAGATGCTTTTGATAATCTAAGTGCCGGCGGAAGTACAGCTGGAGGTGAGGGAATAGAACTGGCTTATAAACTGGCACAGCAAAATTTTATTAAAGAAGGAAATAATAGGGTTATTATAGCCACTGACGGTGATTTTAATGTTGGCGCGTCAACAGATGCCGACATGGAAAAACTAATTGAAGAGAAAAGAAAATCGGGTGTCTTCTTAACGGTTTTAGGATACGGAATGGGGAACTATAAAGACAGTAAAATGGAAATACTGGCTGATAAAGGAAACGGAAATTACGCGTATATTGATAACATTCAGGAAGCAAATCGTTTTCTAGGAAAGGAATTCAAAGGTTCGATGTTTGCGATTGCAAAAGATGTAAAAATTCAAATCGAATTTAATCCCAAACATGTTCAGGCTTACCGATTAATAGGATATGAAAACAGAAAATTAAAAGCAGAAGATTTTAAGAATGATGCTATTGATGCGGGAGAATTAGGAAGCGGTCATACCGTTACTGCTTTGTATGAAATTATTCCGACAGGAGTTGAAAGCAGTTATGTTCCCTCTGACTTAAAATATACAAAAGTTAAAAAAGACGAATCTAATTATAGTGATGAACTGGCGACCATTAAATTTCGATATAAAAAACCTGATGGAGCTACAAGCATCGAAATGGTCAATACAATAGAAAATAAAAAAGTGACACTGGACAAAAGTTCTTCAGATTTTAAGTTCACAACCGCTGTTGCATGGTTTGGATTGAAATTGAGAGATTCAAAGTTTATAAGTAATACTTCGGGTTCTGATATAAAAAGCTTAGCCAAATCAGGAATATCAAATGATGAAGACGGTTATAAAGCAGAGTTCGTAAGACTTGTTAGCGCTGTAAACTAATTTCAAATTCCAAAAAAGAAAATCCCAAATTCCATTGTTGTCATGGAGTTTGGGATTTTTTATTTTAAGGTTTAAAAACGTTTATTTTACTTCTTTAATGGTCGAAGCATCAATCCAGCCTTCAGTTCCGTCTGTTAGTTCGATTTTCTTCCATTGTCCAACAGTTTCCATAACATAGACTTTTGCTCCTTCATGTAGTAATAAAATGGCGGCACCGCCTTTTTGCGGTTCACTGCGAACTTCACTTAATTCAGCAAAAACAATCGCCGGACGATCATTATTATAGTGATCTCTTTCTGTTATTCCGGCAGAGACACTTAATAGTAAAGCGACCAAAAGAACAAACATTCCAATAAAATAAATTCGTTTTGAAAGTGTAAGCTGTGAGAAATAGTATCCAATAAAACTCAATAAAAAGGCAAATGCAATTCCGATAGAAATTTTTGCCCAGGTATTGTAATCAAAAATTCCTGTAAAGTTCTGAATCAGTTTTGCAAAACCTACTTTCGGGATTTCTTTGATTTCATCAATCGTTAGTTTTTTAGCAAATTTCAGGTTGTTTAAAACGTCAGGATCGTGAGGTTTCAGAACCAGCGCTTTCTCATAGTTATAAATTGAAGGCGCCACTTTGTTGAGTTTGTAGTAGGAGTTTCCTAAGTTAAAATACAACTCTGCAGAATGCTGTTTGTCTTCTTTGATAATACTTTCATAAACATCAACAGCCTGCTGGTATTGTCCCTTTTGGTACAATGCATTTCCTTTTTCGAAGCTGCTTTGAGCAAAGAAAACCTGTGAGATTAATAAAAAAAGATATACTATATTTTTCATTTTATTTTTGTTAAACCGTATGGGATTTTAAAATCCGTCGGTTAGATTTTTTAAACTTAGTAAAGAACTTTACGATCTTAAAATCAGCTCAATCTACAAACCTTTTCTTAGCGCACTTTGCGGTAAAATTAGTTTTTGTTAAACAATTTGCTTTTCTAATTCTGAAATGATCAAAACAGCTTTGTCGAAATCCTGTTGAATCGAAGCGCTTGACGCCGGAGCATAACGGGCAAACTCGCAGTTTTCTGTCAAATTAATGAAATTCTGAACAGATTCCGGATTTGCATTTCGGGACAATAATAACTCGCTAATGTTGTCTTTGCTCATTTCTGAGGTTTCGATATGCAGTTTCGCTTTCAGGAAATTGTGCATCGCTTTCTCTAAAGCAATATAAAACAGTTCTTTGTTTTTAAGTTGTCTCTTCGCTTCAGAAAGGTATTTCTTCGCGAGTTTATTATTCATCCTAATTCGGTTTCCTGTCACGTCACCATCGATTGCTTCTTTTCGTTTTTTGCCTAGAACAATAATTGGCAGAATCACGAAAGGCAGGAATAATAAAATATAATACAAATTAGAACCATAAAAATCATTTTTGGCTATTGAAACTAAAATGGTTTTCGGTTTAATATATTTGAATTGTTCTGTTGGCGAAATTACGTTTTTAGTAGCAGTTGGATTTGCTTCAGCCAGCGTTGGGCCATCTAAAACATCTACCATAATCTCAGGTGAAGTTATCGTTTTATAAGACCCCGTATTCAGATCAAAATAAGAAAACTGCATTGCTTTTATTGCATACTTCCCTTTATATTGTGGAACTATAGAATATTTGTCTGTAATTTTTCCTGACATCCCCGAAAGTGAAGTTGTCACTTGTTCATCATGAACCGGATCGTACATTTCTAAAGCATTTGGTACTACAGGTTTTGGCAGGCTAAACAATTTCATGTTTCCGTTTCCTGAAGCACTAACGATTAAATCAAGGCTTTCTCCGCTTTTAAGTGTTGTTTTAGATGGCGTAACGGTAAAGTTAAATCTACCTACAGCGCCACCAAAACCATCTGGTTTGGTCGCTTCCGGAAGTGGTTTTACGTTAATTGTTTTTGCACCCGCTGATACAACCCTGTTATCGTCTGATAAGATCATTTGGCCATACATATCACGACGATTTGAAGGCAATTGTACGCCAATATCCAGTGAAAGCGGTTCGATAGTAAGTCTTCCTGATTTTTGAGGATATAAAATAGTCTTTTTCAGGATAACGAAATAACATCTTTGTCCCTGAAAAGTTCCTTCTTCAGTAGACAATTGTTTGATATCGATATTCTGATTCCAGAAATCGTTGTACTTAGGTTTCGCTAATTCTTTAAAGCCGGTAACATTAATGTTGTTAAAGTATAATTTATAAACCACAGTAATTGGTTCATTCAAATACGGATTTGTTTTTGAAATTTCGGCAATAAGGCTTAGCGTTTCATTTGGCATACCTTGTGGCCTGCTGTTGTCATAAGGATCTCTTTCCTGTGCAACGGCATTTGTAACTACTATTTTTATGGGAGCAGTTTTATAAACCTGCCCATTAAATTCAATCGAAGCTTGTTTGATTGTAAAGGTCCCTTTTTGATTGGGCTGTAAAATATAAGAATAGGCTTTCTGAAAAGAACTTCTTCCGTTTACCCAGGACTGACTTACTTGCTGACTTGGTCCGCCAACAATTCTAAAGCCCTCAAATGAAGGCTGGTCAAAGTTATCGCCATCAACATTCATGATAAAGTCAATGCGTAACCTTTCGTTTACTCCAAGCGTGTTCTTGCTTACTTTGGCTTCAAATTGAACTTGAGCCATAAGCCCTTGAAAAGTGAATAGTAATAGAATTAAATATCTTTTCATTAATTGTTTTTCAGTGTTTTTTACGTTAACTGTATAATCGTTAATTTGAATAATCGCCTCTACAATTAAACAAATTAACGATTATACAAATAAACCAAATTTTACCAGTCTTTCTCTGTTTTTCTAGGATTTCCTTTTACTTTTTGAGCGTTTACTTTATCCTGAATTTTCTTTTCTTCGTTGTTTACGGCATCTAATAAATTTTGAACGCGATCTTTAGAGATTCCTCCGGGCTGTGGTTTTGGTTCTCCTTTATTGTCCGACTTATCATCTTTCTTCGGATCGTCCTTGCCGTCTTTTTTATCCTTGTCTTTATCGCCTTTGTCGTCTTTTTTATCTTTGTCCTTATCCTTGTCTTTATTTTTATCCTTGTCCTTGTCTTTATCTTTGTTTTTATCCTTGTCTTTGTCCTTATCCTTATTTTTGTCTTTGTTTTTATCGTTTTTTGGAGGGTTTTCTTTTAACTTTTGTTTTGCCAGAGCATAATTATAACGTGTTTCATCATCGGTCGGGTCGTTACGCAAAGCTTCTTTATAAGCTTCTACTGCTTGTGTATAATCTTTCTCTTTCATGAAGACATTTCCTAAATTGTGAAATGCCTTATGTTTTTCAGGTCTTGTTTTAGCATTTTTTATCGCTTTTGTGTAGGCGAACTTCGCTTCAGAAACCTGATTTTGTTTGTAAATCGTATTTCCTAAGTTATAAGGAGCAGTGACACGTTTTGGAAATTTTGATTCTGAAATTCTGTAATTGGCTTCAGCATCAACAAATTTATTCTGCTTATATTCTTCATTGGCATCAGGCAATGTCTTGTCTTTCTCCTGAGCTGAAACCGCCAAAGAGAACGTTAGTAAAATATAAAGAAGTAAATTTTTCATTCTAATGTTTTTATTTTTTTTGTTCCGAATTTCTAATCTGAACAATTATTTCTTTTCGTTGAATAAATTCAACTCTTTTATCCAATTTGTTTTTCTTTCTAAAAGGAAGATATCAATAAACAACAGCAAGAAGGCAAAACCAATGAACCATTGAAATTGCGATTGAAAATCGGCCATTTGAGTAGCTTCAAATTCTGTTTTCTGAATGTTGTTTAAGGCATTTTTTACATATTCTAAAACTTCCTTCGTACTTCCGCCATATACATAACCGCCTTTTGTGGCTTTTGCAATGGTTTTTAGTCCTTCCTGATTGAGTTTTGTAATAACCGTTTGTCCGTTTTGATCTTTCTGATAACTTCTGACTACACCATTTTCTTTTAATGGAATGGTAGCTCCTTTTTCAGTTCCGACACCAATGGTAATGATTTTCATTCCTAGTTTGTTGGCTTCTTCAGCTGCCGCCGATGCACCTTCAGAATGATCTTCACCATCAGAAATTAAAATCAGTAATTTGCTGGTTTTGCTCTTTTCATCAAAATAAGTAGCAGATAATCTGATTGCCTCGTCAAGTGATGTTCCTTGTGATGAAACCATGTCCGGAGTCATACTCTGCAGGAACATTTTAGCAACGCTGTAATCGGATGTAATGGGTAAAACAGGAAAAGCACTTCCGGCATATGCTACAATTCCGATTCTGTCACTTCCCAGATTGTTGATGATTTGCGAAACCAATTGTTTGCTTTTCTCTAAACGACTTGGCGCGACATCCTCTGCAAGCATACTTTTAGAAACGTCAACAGCAAAAACAATGTCGATACCTTCACGTTTTACCGTTTCCATTTTAGTTCCAATCTTCGGATTTACCAACCCAATAATCAAACAGGTAAGTGCCAGAAGGATTACGCATAATTTTAATACCGGCTTAAAAACAGAGCGTTCAGGGCTCAGTCTTTTTACCATTTCGAGATCACCAAATTCGCGTTGTTTTTTTCTTTTCCAATACATATTGAAAAAGAAAACACACACCACAATTGGGAGTAGTAATAAAAGGTATAAATATTTTTTTTCGTCTAATTCCATTTTTAGTTCTAGTTTTCAGTCGCAGTTTTCAGTCGCAGTTTCAGCTGTAAACTGTAAACCGTGACTGCGACTAAAATATTATATAAAGCTTCTGTAAACCGTATTTCTTAAACCTACTTCCAACAATAATAAAAAGGCTGCCAATAAAACGAAACCTCTGTATTTTTCGTCATAATCATAGAATTTTAATTCCTGGATTTCGGTAGTTTCTAATTTATTAATAGCATTGTATATTTCGGCTAATTTATCATTACTGGTAGCCCTGAAATAAGTTCCATCGGTTTTACGGGCAATGTTTTTCATTAATTGTTCGTCGATTTCTACTTTTTGCATTTTGTATAAAAATCCTCCGTTTGGTGCGTAAGCGTATGGAGATTCTGCCATTCCGTTTGTACCAATTCCAATTGTGTAGACTTTTATACCATATTGTTTTGCAATATCAGATGCTGTTTCCGGTTCAATAAATCCTGCATTATTAACACCATCTGTCATCAGGATAATAACCCTGCTTTTTGCTTTACTGTCTTTAAGACGGTTTACAGCAGTTGCCAATCCCATTCCAATTCCGGTTCCGTCTTGTAAAACCGTATCGTATTTAATTCCTTTTATGGCTTCAAGAATAATCGCTTTATCACTCGTAACCGGTGTTTTGGTATACGCTTCAGAAGCGTACAGAACCAATCCAACCCTGTCATTAGGCCTTTCTCCAACAAAATCTGCGGCTACTCTTTTTAAAGCTTCCATACGGTTAGGCTTTAAATCTTTTGCCAGCATACTTCCTGAAACGTCAATTGCCAAAACAATATCAATTCCTTTTGTGGTTTTAGTCTGACTGCTGATATCAACAGTTCTGGGTCTTGCCAGTGCAATAATTAAAGAACTTAGCCCTAAAATCCTAAAAACGTATAAAGCAGGTTTTAATTTTGTTAACAGCGATTCGCTGTTTTTGAAACCCTGAGTCGAACTCATTTTTAAGGTAGCCGATTGCTGGTTGCGCTTCCAGAAAAACCAAGCGATTGCAATTGGAATTAATAGAAACAACCAAAAAAATTCTGGATTTAAAAAAGTTATCTTATTCATTAGTTGCTCGCTTTTCTAAGTTCAACAGAATTTAAAATTCTAGTCGTAATATCATTGGCATACGTATCGCCCTCTTCGTGTATAATCAAAATTTGTTGTAATCCCTGATCCTGTTTAAACAGTAAAAGTTCATAATAAGCCTTTGTACTTGTTTTGTCAACAGGGTTTAAGATCGTCATTGTTCCATATCCTTTAACTCCCTGAATGCCTTGGCCTGTCTGGAAATCTTCTTGTTTTACAATAATGTTTTGCCCACCCTGAGATTCAATAACTTTTAGAGAACCCTCTAAAGCTTTTGCTAAATCTATTTCGGTTGGGGTTTTAAATTTACTTGTAGAAACGGTTACAAAGAAATTGTCTACCATACTTCCGTAGGTAAATAACTGCATCTCTTTGATTAAAGCCATTGTTTCTTTTGGAAGCACTTTTTGCGTATCCATTCGTTTAAGAACCTTTGGAGTTTCAATTAAAACACCAGGATTTCCGTATTCACTTTTTACCCATTCGCCTTCTAATAATTCTTTTGATGCATTGCCCAGAACATTATCTTTTACAAATTTGAAACCTTTTGTAGCGATAAAGAATGCAGTTACAGCAATGATTAAAAACAGAACCGTTCCTGCTGCAATGGCAATACGTTTGTTGCGTTTTTTTAATAATAACAGCTTAATCTGTTTTTGCTTTTGCGCCTCATTCAATAATTGATCTTCTTCTTCAGCCGGAACTTCCGTTGGGATTGCATTGTCAAGTGTCAGGATTACTTTCTGGATTTTATTTCGATCTTCGGTAATTTCAAATTCAAGAGGTTTAGATTTCGCAAATTTCACCAAATCGGCCTGACGTAAAACACGTTCTAAATTCTCAACAGTTTCCGGTGTTAGTGTCATCTTCTTTTTAGTAGAAGCGTTTCTGATGGCCTGAATCAATTCAGAAGTAGTGCTTTCCATTGCAGGAATATGAATGGCTTCTTCAATATAGTTACGGGCAATATCCGTCAGTTCACTATAATATTCTTTGATTTCGCCTTTTTGAACCAGTTCTTTTTGCTCCAGATTGTTCAGCAAACTAGTCGCTTTTTCGATCGGAGTTTTATAAACTTCTTCTTCAATTTTTTTCTTTTGATGTTTTTTAACGTACCAGTACACAAAAGCTCCAATTCCAAGAATTACGACTAAAGCTAAAATGTATTTCCACCAGTCACCAATACCATTGTCTGGCGCAGTAATGTCTTTGATGTCGTACATTTTCTGTTGCAGTGTGTCTACTTTGACATTCGCAACTTCAACGCGAATAGAATCGGTTAGGAAAGGTTTTTTGTCAATTAGAATTTTGATACTTGGAATGGTATATTTTCCGGAATCAAATTGTGTTAAACCGTATTTTTTGATCAGTTCATAAGTGTCATTTTTCTTCACTGTATCAATTGGATAGGATTGAATTACCTCAAGTTGTCCAATGGTTTTTAATTTCGGAAAAACAACTTTCGACTTTGAGCTGACCACCGTTTTAAGCGTTAGCTTAAATTCGGCTCCAATTTTATTTTTTGTAGTATCAATGCTCGTCTCGACCTGTTTTTGCTGAGCAAAAATAGCTGAGGAAAGTAAAAATAAAAAGATGTAAAACTTTAATTTCATTTGATTTTTTTGATTTCAGATTTTATTCTAAAATGAATGCTTAAAAATGGCACGCGGATGACGCAGATTTAAACAGATTTTATTTTTGGATGCTTAAATTTTTTAAAATCTAATATTCTAATAATCTAAGAAGTCTAACGATCTAAAATTATCTTGACTTGAAATAGCCCAGTAATTTGGTTACGTAATTTTCATCAACTCTTGTGTTTACAACTCCAGCCCCAGATTTACTAAATATATCTTTGAAATAATTGACTCTTTCGTGATAATGTTTTTCGTAATTCATTCTCACTGTTTTTGAGCCTGTATCAACCAGTTGAATTTTTCCCGTTTCGGCATCAAGCATTGTTACCATTCCTAAATTTGGGATTTTTTCTTCGCGGATATCATATACACGAACTCCGGTAATATCGTGTTTTTTAGAAGCGATCTTTAATGTTTGCTCATAATTTTCAGACATAAAATCAGAAATTACAAAAACAATCGCTTTCTTTTTCTGAGTTCCTGACAAAAATTTTAACGCGGCTCCAACATCTGTTTTTTGGCTTTTTGGTTCGAATTCGATCAATTCACGAATGATTCTCAAAACATGCGAACGTCCTTTTTTTGGCGGAATATACAATTCTACATTATCAGAAAATAATATTAAACCAATTTTGTCATTATTTTGTGTAGCCGAAAAAGCCATCGTTGCCGCAATCTCGGTGACGATGTCTTTTTTAAATTGACTTTTTGAACCAAAACCTTCTGAACCTGAGATGTCAACCATTAACATCATGGTCAATTCACGTTCTTCTTCAAAAACTTTTACGTGGGCTTCGTTATAGCGTGCCGTTACATTCCAATCGATGTTACGAATGTCATCGCCGTATTGGTATTGACGTACTTCACTAAAAGTCATTCCTCGTCCTTTGAATGAAGAGTGGTATTCTCCCGAAAAGATATGATTGCTCAGTCTTTTGGTTTTGATTTCTATTTTTCGTACTTTTTTTAAAAGCTCTTTTGTATCCATTTTATTTGTTTAAAGTTTAAAAGTTTCAAGTTTCAGGTTTGCTTTACAACAACCTGAAACTTGAAACATTAAACAAATTTTTAAGGTACTTCAATCTCGTTTACGATTTTGTTGATAATGTCTACAGAAGTAATGTTTTCGGCTTCAGCCTCATATGTTATCCCAACTCTGTGACGTAAAACATCATGTACAACTGCACGAACATCTTCCGGAATTACATATCCACGACGTTTGATAAAAGCATAACATTTTGCTGCAACAGCTAAATTGATACTTCCACGTGGTGATGCTCCAAAACTAATAAGAGGTTTTAAGTCTGCCAATTTGTACTTCTCTGGGTAACGAGTAGCAAATATGATGTCTAAGATATATTTTTCGATTTTTTCGTCCATGTAAACTTCACGAACAGCTTCCTGAGCACGTAAAATTTGCTCTACAGAAACTACGGCATTTACTTTTTCGTAAGATCCTTTTAGGTTTTGACGAATTACAAAACGCTCTTCATCAATTTTTGGATAATCAATTACGGTTTTAAGCATAAAACGATCGACTTGCGCTTCCGGAAGTTGGTATGTTCCTTCTTGCTCTACCGGGTTTTGAGTTGCAAGTACTAAAAACGGACGATCTAATTTGAAAGTCGTGTCGCCAATTGTTACTTGTTTTTCCTGCATCGCCTCCAAAAGTGCCGACTGAACTTTGGCCGGAGCACGGTTAATCTCATCGGCAAGGACGAAATTAGCGAAGATTGGTCCTTTTTTTATTGAAAATTCGTTTGCTTTGATGTTATAAATCATCGTACCAACAACATCGGCAGGTAATAAGTCGGGAGTAAACTGAATACGGCTGAACGAACCTTGCACTGCTTGCGACAAGGTATTTATCGCTAACGTTTTCGCTAATCCCGGAACACCTTCAAGCAAAATATGCCCTTGTCCAAGAAGTCCAATTAATAAACGCTCGACCATATGTTTCTGGCCCACAATAACTTTGTTCATTTCCATTGTAAGAAGGTCTATAAAAGCACTTTCTCTTTCAATTTTTTCATTTATCGCTCTAATGTCTAAAGTCGTTGTATTTTCTTCCATATAAATATTTTTAAAACCTTTTTAAAACAATGATTCTTATGTCTTACTTTTGAGAGTGCAAATTGAATATTTTTTGAGAAGTAAGATGTTAAAGAATGGTTAAAACTTCGACCAACGACCTAATTTTAAGGACTAATTGTGAATCTATTTTTATATTTTTAAGAACTTTGATGATTATGTTTCAGAAAAGCATATTTATTACCAAAAATAACGCAATACAACCATGAGCAAAACAGCATTATCGCCTATAATTTCGGGCACTATGAATTGGGGAGTTTGGGATAAAAACCTTACAACTAAAGAAATGGAAAACCTGATACAACTTTGTATCGAAAACAAAATTACAACTTTTGATCACGCAGACATTTACGGATCTTATACCACAGAAGCTGATTTTGGAAAAGCATTTCACAACAGCAAAATTTCAAGAGAAAAATTACAATTAATTACCAAATGCGGCATTCAGATGATTGCTGAAAAACGTCCGGAAAACAAAATCAAACACTACGATTATTCTAAAGAATATATAATTTGGTCCGTTGAAGAATCACTAAAAAAACTGAAAACAGATTATGTTGATGTTTTCTTATTGCACAGGCCAAGCCCGCTAATGCAGGCAGATGAAATTGCAGAAGCAGTTGAGAAATTAAAATCAGAAGGGAAAATTGTTGATTTTGGACTTTCGAATTTTACAAGTTCTCAAACAGAACTGATCCGTCAGAAAACAGAAGTGAGTTTTAATCAGGTGCAATTTTCAGCTACACATTTTGAAGCAATGACAGATGGAAGTTTAGATTATATGCAGACACACGGAATTCGTCCCTTATCCTGGAATCCGCTAGGAACTGTTTTTAGGGAAGATACCAAACAAACACGCCGTTTGAAGAAACTGCTTGCAGACCTGGTTCAAAAATATGGTTTTGGTTCAGACACACTTTTATTGTCCTGGATTTTAAAACATCCGGCAGGAGTAATTCCAATTGCGGGAACAGTAAATATTGCCAGAATTCAGTCGCTTATGAAAGCCGTAGAATTAGAAATGGACAAAGAAGACTGGTTCGCCATCTGGACAGAAAGTATGGGCGACGACGTTGCTTAAAGATTGCATCTTGAAATGATACGATTAGAAAAGTTTGATAAAGGAGATTATCCGCTATTAATTAATAGCATTAAAGATGCCCGTGAATTAATGCAATTTGCAGGACCGGAATTTATTTTTCCTTTGACAGAAGAACAAATAAAGCAATCACTTTCAGACAAAAACAGAATTGCTTTTAGCATTGTTAATGTTTCTAATGATTCGGTTATCGGACATTGTGAAATTTGTTTTAAAGACAGCTTTGCAAATCTGGGGCGGATCCTGATTATGGATCAGGCACTTAGAGGAAAAGGAATTGGAACGCAAATAGTGACTTTGCTTCTGGAATTTATTATTAAAAATAGTGAAGAAAAGAATGTTGAGCTAAATGTGTTTGACTTTAATTCAAGTGCCATCAAATGCTATCAAAAGATTGGTTTTGTTATTCATCCGGATAAGAAATTTGTCAGGGAAATGCATAATGAAACGTGGATAGCCTTAAATATGAGATTGAATTTAGACAATTGGATCAGAAAAGATTAAAATTTTTTTTTTGCCACAGATTGAAAGATTCTCACAGATTATAAATCATTTTAATCCATTTAATCTGTGGCAAAAAACTTTTAAAATAAAAATAGTAGAATGAAAAAAACAGTTTTAATTACTGGAGCCACAAGCGGAATTGGAAAAGCAACCGCACAAATTATGGCTAAAAATAACTATAAAGTGGTTCTTTGCGGAAGACGTAAAGACCGCCTGGCTGAACTTGAAAAAGAACTTTCGGTTTTTACCGAAGTACATTCTCTGTCCTTTGATGTCAGGGATAAAAAGGATGTTCTGGAAAGTATTAATTCTTTGCCGGGAGCATTTTCAGATATTGATATTTTGATCAACAATGCAGGAAATGCTCATGGTTTAGACCCAATTCAAACCGGAGATTTAGACGATTGGGATGCGATGATCGATATTAATGTAAAAGGACTTTTATACGTTTCGAAAGCGGTAATTCCGAAAATGACAGCTAAAAATTCCGGACATATTATCAATATAGGTTCAACAGCCGCCAAAGAAGTGTACCCAAACGGAAATGTATATTGCGGAACAAAACATGCAGTGGATGCTATTACAGCAGGAATGCGAATTGATTTGAACCCTTTTAATATTCGTGTTGGAGCCATTCATCCCGGAATGGTAGCGACAGAATTTAGCGAAGTGCGTTTTAAAGGAGATATCGAAAGAGCTTCGAATGTTTACAAAGGTTTTGATCCCTTGCAGGCAGAAGATATTGCAGATATCATTCATTTTGTAGTCTCAAGACCGTATCACGTAAATATTGCCGATTTGGTGGTAATGAGTACGGCACAAGCATCGTCGACAATTGTTAAAAGAGGATAACTTAGATTTTAGACTTAATTAGACTTCTTAGATTTAAACAATCAAAATAATCTAAGAGGTTTGATATTTAAAAGTCCAATAAGCTAAGAAGTCTACAAATCTAACTTTCTAAGAAGTCTAAAAATAATGATCAACAAGCGCCTTTTAATAAAAAATTTACTTGCTCATAACGATGAGAGCAGTTTTTATGATAAAAAAAGGCAGTTGAACTTGCATTCACGTGAGGGCAAAGGGAAGTTTCTAAAACACATTTGTGCGTTATCAAATTCAAATCCAACCAATAATTCGTATATCGTTGTTGGAGTTGAGGATCATGACAACGAAATTGTTGGTGATGATTTTTTTGATGATAGCCGAATCCAGAATCTTGTCAATGCTTTTCTGGAAAATCCGCCTAAAATCCAGTATGAAAATGTTCCTTTCCCAAATCTTCCAAAAGATAAAGTTGTAGGATTGGTTACAATTAAGCCCAAGAGTAAAGTATCCTATTTCAAAAAAGGAATCCATACAACTCCGGCAAATAGTGTTTTTATAAGGCGTGGCAGTAACTCTGTTCCTGTTGAAGGTGAAATCGAGAAAAATTACCAGAATACTGAAACGGTAATCGGAATCGAAAATAGTTCCCGGAACAGTATTCAGTATACGCTGGATGGCGTAATCGATTTTATGAATTTCAGGCACAAAGACATGTCGCCTAAATACCATGTTTTTAAAGAATTATTTGTGATTTGCTGGGCTGGAGTTCCTCATAAATCCCGTGATAAAACTTTCTTGTCGCGTGTTGATATCGAGTTAATCAACGAACAGATTAAACTTTTTTATTCGGCTCAGGATGTGGTTACGATTGTTTTTGATGATGATAGTTTCACGATAACTGAATATGTTCCACTTGGGCTAAATGATAAAACGAGTTATTATCCTTTAGAGAAACAAACGATTCATTTTTTTGATAACGGTTATTACAAGATTGATCGCGAAATGCTTTTTCAGCCTCCGGAATTCAACAGGAAAATGTTGTATCATATTTATAATGCGAATACGGCGTTGCTTCAGAAACTGCAAAAAGGCATTGCTTTATCAGATCGTGAATTAAAAGATCTCGAAAATCTTCCGTCGACTTTTATGATTTGTTATCTGAATGGTTTTGATGATGCCAAACAAAAACTTATTGATGCCAAACTGCTTTTGAAACCTTTTGGAAATATCTATTTATCGTTTAAAGAAGCGTTACGGATCTTGAGAAAGATGAAATATGATTTTCAGGAAGGAGCTAAATAAGGCTCAAAGGTTCAGAGTAACAAAGGGACAAAGGTTTTCTGTAGAGGCGCACAGTAGTGGATCTAACACAAAGATCTTTTTTGAATGTGAAGATTAAATCTATTGATATTTCAAATACTTACTGATTGTAGCGTAAGGAAATAAAATCTCTTTTGCGCCATCAGCATACGAAGCCGCTTCGTATGAATTGTAATATAAGAGTAAACCCTGATTAGTATAGAAAATATTCTGTGGCAACTGAAACTTGTCGTTTTCGAACATTAAACCCGTCGCATTAATATTTGATGTTGCAGGAATTTTATATTTTGCCCTGAATTCTTTTTCGGCGAAAGCCTTAAATTCTTTTTCGTTTTTGAATATTGCGTTCGTCGAAATTGTTTTTCCTGTTTTAGGATCAAACAATAAAGATCGGAATCCCTGGTATCCATGAGCGCCACCCGTAAAAGTATAATGGTCAATTTTTATATTTATAATCTGATCGGATTCAAACTCAACGGTTCCTTTTATTTTTGCTTCCCAGCCAAAAGTTTCAGAAGGAAATTTTTTGTGCATTTCTTCAAACGAAGAGATAAAAGATGCTGCCAGACTTTTATAATCATTTGCTTTTGACGGATCTTCCTCAAAATAAACAATTTCTTTTATAACAGTGAAAACCTTTTTATTGATGCTGTCGGCTACAACAGGAATGTTTTTTGCGACAGGAACAGCAATAATAATTTTAGGACAATCTTTTTTGCAGGGAATAGCAGATTCTTTTTCAAATGTCTCAATGTCAAATGAAAGTTCTTTGTGGCAACTTGTGAATGCTAAAAGCAAAAAGGCGGATAAAATATAATGTTTCATGTCAAAAAGTGTTAATTATATACAAAGGTAAGAAGTTGTATCAGGATTAAAATAAATTAAACGGTAAATTTGTACCACGTTTAAGCATTTAAAATTTGTAATAATATGAAATTCAATACTAAAGTTATACATGGCGGTCAACATCATGATCCAAGTACAGGTGCAGTTATGCCTCCTGTGTATCAAACTTCAACTTTTATTCAGACCAGTCCAGGGAAACCTTTGTCGGATTATGAGTATAGCAGAGCCTCGAACCCAACTCGTACGGCTTTAGAAAATGCTTTGGCAAGTATTGAAAATGGTACTCGTGGATTGGCGTTTTCATCTGGTTTAGCAGCGACAGATTGTGTTTTAAGATCTTTTAAAGCCGGAGATGAAATTATAGCAATGGATGATTTGTACGGAGGAACTTACAGAATGTTTTCCCGCATTTATAAAGATTCAGGAATTAAATTTCATTTTGTTGATATGACTGATATCGAGAAACTGAAGTCATTAATCAATGAAAATACAAAACTGATTTGGGTTGAAACACCAACAAATCCGTTAATGAAATTGGCAGATATCCAGGAAGTGGCAAAAATAACTAAAGCGAATAATATTTTATTTGCTGTAGACAATACATTTGCAACACCATATTTGCAAAAACCACTTGATTTAGGAGCAGATATCGTTATGCACTCGGCAACAAAATATTTAGGAGGACATTCTGATGTTATTGCGGGAGCTTTGATTGTAAAAGATGAAGCTTTAGGAGAGCAATTGCATTTTCAGCAATTTGCAACTGGCGCAACACTTGGACCAATGGACAGTTTCTTGGTTTTAAGAGGAATCAAAACACTTTCGTTAAGAGTGCAGAGACATTGCGAAAATGGAGAAAAAGTAGTGGAATATTTAAGCAATCATCCGAAGATAAATACAGTTTATTACCCGGGTTTAAAAAGTCATCCGTTTCATGAAATTGCTAAAAAGCAAATGAAAGCTTTTGGCGGGATGGTTTCTTTTACTTTTAAATCAGGTAAAAAAGAAGATTCTATTGCGTTTTTAGAAAAACTGAAAGTTTTTACACTGGCAGAATCTTTAGGCGGAGTAGAATCTTTGGCCAATCATCCGGCTTTAATGACACACGCATCTATTCCGGCAGATAAAAGAGCTGAAGTGGGTATTACTGACGATTTAGTCCGATTAAGTGTTGGTATCGAAGATGCCGAAGATTTAATTGCAGATATTGAGCAAGCCCTCGCATAAAAATAGAAAGCCCCAACTCTAAAGAATTGGGGCTTTTCGTTTATTTTTATTTGAAATTCTAAATATAAAGCCCGATTAATGAATTTTTATTAAAAATATTAAATTAATGAATATAACACTGTCAAATTACTGTAAATTAGCGAACCTGAAACGTATATTTTTCAGATCAGTTATATAATAGATAAAAGTGCTAAATGATATTTAAAAAATTATTTTGAAAATAGCCATTTAGAGTACATTTGCCTCGAATAACGAAAACGTTTTCTTAAATATTAATAATCTAATAATCATGTCACAAAGTATTGCCGCTTTTATGGATTCGGTTAGCGAAAAAAACCCGAATGAATCAGAGTTTTTACAAGCAGTTTTAGAAGTTGCCGAAACGGTAATTCCTTTTATTGAAGAAAATAAAAAATATCAGAATAAAATGCTTTTAGAGCGTATGGTTGAACCTGAACGTGTTATCATGTTTAGAGTAAACTGGTTAAGCGATAAAGGCGAAATTCAGGTAAACAGAGGATATAGAATTCAAATGAACTCTGCCATTGGGCCTTATAAAGGTGGTTTACGTTTTCATCCGTCAGTTAATTTAAGTATTTTAAAGTTTCTTGCTTTTGAGCAAACTTTCAAAAACAGTTTAACAACATTGCCAATGGGTGGTGGGAAAGGTGGTTCTGATTTTGATCCAAAAGGAAAATCAGATAACGAAATTATGAAATTCTGTCAAAGTTTTATGACAGAGCTTTCAAGACATATTGGTGATAATACGGATGTTCCGGCTGGTGATATTGGAGTAGGCGGCCGTGAAATTGGTTATATGTTTGGTCAGTATAAAAGATTAAGAAATGAATTTACCGGAGTACTGACAGGAAAAGGAATTCAGTATGGAGGATCATTAATACGCCCGGAAGCTACAGGATACGGAACAGTTTATTTTGCTCAGAGTATGCTGGAAACAAAAGGAGACAGTTTTAAAGGGAAAACGGTTGTGATTTCCGGTTCAGGAAACGTTTCGCAATATGCTGTAGAAAAAGCCAATGAATTAGGGGCAAAAGTAGTTACACTTTCTGATTCTAACGGATACATTTATGATGCAGACGGAATTGATAATGAAAAGTTAGCTTTTGTAATGGAGCTTAAAAATGAATTAAGAGGCAGAATCAGCGAGTACGTGGCCAAATATCCTAATGCAAAATATGTAGAAGGAAAACGTCCATGGGAAGTTAAATGTGATGTTGCCTTGCCTTGTGCGACTCAAAACGAACTGGATGGTGAAGAAGCTAAAGTTTTAGTGGCTAACGGATGTATTGCTGTTGCAGAAGGAGCAAATATGCCATCTACACCGGAAGCGGTTACTGCTTTCTTAAATGCTAAAATTTTATTTGCTCCCGGAAAAGCATCTAATGCCGGTGGTGTTGCAACTTCAGGGCTTGAAATGTCACAAAATTCATTGCGTTTAAGCTGGTCTTCAGAAAAAGTGGATCAAAGATTAAAAGAAATCATGTTGGCAATTCATGCTTCATGTGTAAAATACGGTTCAGATAAATCAGGATATGTTGACTATGTAAAAGGAGCTAATATTGCAGGATTTGTTAAAGTTGCAGACGCTATGCTTGCTCAGGGTGTAGTATAAGCTGTAGCTAAATTTTTCAGATGCCTTCATTTGTCTTTGTAAAAGATGTTTGAAGGCATCTTTATTTTTAAATAAAGAAAAATCACCAACTCATTAGTGGCAATTAGTCGAATTCGTGTTTATTTTGTACTTATGTTCACAGGTTAGAGTAACTTCAGGAATAATATTTAAAATCTAATTTTGTTAGTAAAAACCAAAGCAATAGTAATCTCATCGTTGAAATTTCAGGAGAAAAGTTTGATTGTAAAATGTTTTACACTTTCAAACGGCCTGAAATCTTATTTCGTGCGTGATGCTTTTTCGAGTAGAAAAGCCAGCCAGAAAATTGCTTATTTTCAGCCTTTGTCGATTCTCGAAATCGAAGCCATGCATAAAAATAAAGGTACATTAGAGAATTTCAAAGAAATTAAAGCGGCAGTTCCATTTCAAAGCATTCATACAGATATTGTAAAAAGTACAATGGTAATGTTTTTGTCTGAAATGCTGCATTATTCTATTCAGGAAGAAGAGAAAAATGAATCGCTTTTTATTTTTTTAGAAACTGCGCTGATCTGGTTGGATCATCATGACGAAATTTCTAATTTTCATTTGATTTTACTTTTAGAAATTACAAAATATCTAGGTTTTTATCCTGACATATCAGAAATTGATTTGCCTTATTTTGAAATGAACGAAGGTGTTTTTACACTTTTTCATGGTTTGAGTGCACTTACGGAACACGAAACAAATTTGTTTAAAAAACTAATAGATTTAAAGTTTGATAATGTTCAAAAAGTCTTTCATGTGATCGAGAGACAGATTTTATTGAAAATTCTGATCGATTATTACAGTTTTCATTTAGACGGTTTTAAAAAGCCAAAATCCCTCGATGTTTTAAAAGAAATATTCTCTTAAAACGATACCTTTTTTAGTAATCAGATATTCATAAAATAAAGACTGTTTGAGATGTTTTGAATCCTCTTTTTTTTTTTATAAAAGTTAACAATCAGAATTGATTGGTTTTTGGTTTATTAACTCGATTTTTTGAGATTAGTACCGGAAACTAATCAATTCTTTTGTTTTTGTATCTATTATCTCAACAAAAGTTTGTGAAATTTCAAGAAATAGATGGTCAATAATCCAAAATTCCTTACTTTCGCACCTCGTTTAAGAAAAGGATAAAATGAGCACAAAATTTACTGAATACAAAGGACTTGACTTGCCAGCGGTAGCGTCAGAAGTACTTGATTTTTGGAAGGAAGAAAATATATTTGAAAAGAGTGTAACTACTCGCGAAGGTGCAGAGCCTTTCGTATTTTTTGAAGGTCCGCCTTCAGCAAACGGATTACCGGGAATTCACCACGTGATGGCACGTGCAATTAAAGATATTTTTTGCAGATATAAAACTCAAAAAGGTTTTCAGGTAAAAAGAAAAGCCGGTTGGGATACGCACGGATTACCTGTAGAATTAGGTACTGAGAAAGAACTTGGAATTACAAAAGAAGATATTGGTAAAACAATTTCTATCGAAGAATATAACGAAGCGTGTAAAAAAACCGTAATGCGTTATACTGACGTATGGAATGATTTGACCGAAAAAATGGGATATTGGGTAGATATGGAAGATCCGTATGTAACGTATAAACCAAAGTATATGGAGTCTGTCTGGTGGCTTTTGAAACAAATCTATGATAAAGGTTTGTTGTACAAAGGATACACGATTCAGCCTTATTCTCCTAAAGCAGGAACAGGATTGTCTTCTCACGAAGTAAATCAGCCAGGAGCTTACAGAGATGTTACAGATACTACGATTGTAGCGCAGTTTAAAACATTGCCGGAAACATTGCCAGGCTTTTTACAAGGTTTTGGAGATGTTCACATTTTGGCCTGGACGACAACTCCCTGGACATTGCCATCAAATACTGCTTTGACAGTTGGTCCAAAAATCGATTACGTTTTAGTAAAAACTTTCAATCAATATACTTTTGATCCAATCAATGTTGTTTTGGCTAAAAATTTAGTTGGAAAACAATTCGGGAAAGGATTTTTCTTAAGCGAAGACGATGCTGATTTTGACAATGTAAAAGAAGGTGATAAAAAACTTCCGTATAAAATCTTAGCAGAAGCAAAAGGAATTGATTTAGTTGAAATTCGTTACGAGCAATTATTGCCATACGTATTACCTTATCAAAATGCTGAAAATGCATTTAGAGTAATCGCGGGCGATTTCGTTACTACCGAAGACGGAACCGGAATTGTACATACCGCTCCAACTTTTGGTGCAGATGATGCTAAAGTAGCAAAAGAAGCAAAACCGGAAGTGCCGCCAATGTTGGTTCTTGACGAAACAGGAACAGCAGTACCGCTGGTAGATTTACAAGGGAAATTCACTTCGCATTTAGGTGAATTGGCTGGTAAATACGTGAAAAACGAATATTATGATGCAGGACAAGCTCCGGAACGTTCTGTTGATGTTGAAATTGCTATTCGATTAAAAGAAGAAAATAAAGCCTTTAAGGTAGAGAAATACGTGCACAGTTATCCACACAGCTGGAGAACTGATGAGCCGTTATTATATTATCCACTAGACTCCTGGTTCATAAAAGTAACCGATGTAAAAGATAGAATGTTCGACCTGAACGAAACTATCAATTGGAAGCCTAAGTCTACTGGTGAAGGACGTTTTGGAAACTGGCTGAAAAATGCCAACGACTGGAACTTATCTCGTTCTAGATATTGGGGAATTCCGTTGCCAATTTGGAGAACAGAAGATAAAAAAGAAGAAGTTCTTATTGGTTCTGTTGAAGAATTGTACAATGCGATCGAAAAATCTATCGAAGCAGGTTTTCAAAAAGAAAACCCGTTCAAAGGTTTTGAAATCGGAAATATGGCTGAATCCAATTATGATTTAATCGATTTACATAAAAATGTAGTTGATGCAATTACTTTAGTTTCGGCTTCCGGACAACCAATGAAACGCGAAAGCGACTTAATTGATGTTTGGTTCGATTCAGGAGCAATGCCTTACGCCCAATGGCATTATCCTTTTGAAAATAAAGACAAAATTGACGAGAACAAAGATTTTCCTGCGAATTTCATTGCCGAAGGTGTCGATCAGACTCGCGGATGGTTTTATACACTGCATGCAATCGGAACTTTGGTTTTTGATAAAGTAGCGTATAAAAACGTAGTTTCGAACGGTTTGGTTTTAGATAAAAACGGAATAAAAATGTCTAAGAGTAAAGGGAATACAATTGATCCTTTTAAAACCATTGCAGAATACGGTCCTGATGCCACACGTTGGTACATGATTATGAATGCAAACCCGTGGGACAACTTAAAATTTGATTTAGAAGGAATTGCTGAGGTTCGCCGTAAATTCTTCGGAACATTATACAACACGTATTCGTTCTTCTCATTATATGCCAATATCGATGGGTTTAAATACGCTGAAGCGGAAATTCCATTAAACGAAAGACCAGAAATCGATCAGTGGATTATATCTGAATTACATACATTAATAAAATTTGTTGATGAATGTTACGAGGATTATGAGCCAACGAAAGCTGCAAGGGCTATTTCTGACTTCGTTCAGGAAAACCTGAGTAACTGGTACGTTCGTTTATGCCGTCGCCGTTTCTGGAAAGGAGAATATGCTCATGATAAAATTGCAGCGTATCAGACGCTTTATACTTGCTTATTAACGATAAGTAAATTAAGCGCTCCTATCGCTCCGTTTTTTATGGATAAATTATACCGTGATTTAACAATTTCTACAGAAACCGAGCAATATAGCAGTGTTCACTTGGCTGAGTTCCCAAAATTTGTCGAAAACTTTGTTAATAAAACGTTAGAAAGCAAAATGCAGAAGGCGCAAACCATCTCTTCTCTTGTTTTGTCACTGCGTAAAAAGGAAATGATTAAGGTGCGTCAACCTTTGCAAAAGGTAATGATTCCGGTACTTGACGAAAATCAAAGAGTTGAAATTCAGGCTATTTCTGAGCTGATAAAAGCAGAGGTAAATGTTAAGGAAATCATACTATTAGATGATGACTCCGGTATTCTGGTAAAACAAATTAAGCCTAATTTTAAAGCATTAGGGCCTCGTTTTGGTAAAGATATGGGATTGATTTCCAAAGAGATACAGTCTTTTTCTGCAGATCAGATCAATCAATTAGACAAGCAGGGTACGTTAGACATTGTTATTGCTGGAAATAGTGTAACTTTATCATTAGAAGATGTCGAAATAACATCTCAGGATATTGAGGGTTGGCTGGTTGCAAATTCAAACGGAATAACAGTTGCGCTTGATATTACAATTTCTGAAGAATTGAAAAACGAAGGTATCGCAAGAGAATTAGTGAACAGGATTCAAAACATCCGTAAAGATTCCGGATTTGAGGTCACGGATAAAATTAAAGTTCAGATAGTACGAAGCGGGATTTTAGAAGAAGCAATTCTTAAGAATGAAGACTACATTAAGTCTGAGACATTAACAGATGAATTGGTTTTTGTAGCCGCATTAGAAAACGGCACAGAAATTGAATTCGATGATATAAAAACAATGATATTAATTTCAAAATAATATAAATACCATGACAGATGAAATTACAAGATACTCTGATGCTGATTTAGCTGAGTTCAAAGAAATAATTCAAAATAAAATACAAAAAGCACAAGCAGATCTTGATTTGATTAAAAGTGCTTATATGAATGATTTGAATAACGGAACAGATGATACTTCTCCAACTTTTAAAGCATTTGAAGAAGGAAGCGAAACAATGTCTAAAGAAGCAAACTCACAGTTGGCTATCAGACAGGAAAAGTTTATCCGCGATCTAAAAAATGCATTATTCCGTGTTGAAAATAAAACATACGGTATTTGTAAAGTAACTGGAAAGTTAATTGGCAAAGAAAGGCTGAAAATCGTTCCTCATGCTACAATGAGTATCGAAGCTAAGAATTTGCAACGATAAACAAATACTTAATAAATAAGCGCTCCTTTTAGGGGCGTTTTTTTGTTTAATCTTTTGCGAAAATGGGTTTAAGGAGAGTCGTAGAGCTTTTGAAAGAATTTAATTGCAATTTCTCTGAGGAATTAGAAATTGTATTTGCTTTTTTTGTAAGAAGTAAAAAACGTCTGATTTGGGGCAACGAATACTTTTTAAAATTAGAACTATCCTAAAGCAGATAGCTCTAATTTTAAAATAAACTAAAAAAATTAAGCTAAGTTTTTCTCTAACTCTAACTTGTGTTTTCTTAAAACAGCTCTGGTCATTCCTAAATTTGCCTTAGAAGCATCTGCGGCAAGATAAATCATGAATTTTTTGTTTGGAGAAATGTCGATAATGTGAATTTGATTCGAAAGTGTAATTAGGATATCTTCAATGTCCTGATTTAAATTTAAAGCTTTTACTGCACTTAGTTTTGCCTTTACAACCTCAAGATTGTAAGCTGCTGCAAGTTCAGGGTCAAAACCAGGATCAACTGTTAGATTACCAAAGCTTAGGCCGGATTCGATTTCAGTTACTGCAACAGCTATAAAGCCATTTACGTTGGTTTTCATTTCGTTTAGAAACACATTTAAAAAGTCGTTACTCATAATTCAGGTGGATTTTTGGGTTAATGGATTTATGTTATTTTAATAGGGAATTCTTACTTAATTCTATGGCCGCCTCTTCAGTCGAGCGCATTAATAAACCCAGATTGCTTCCGTCTTTTGAAAAAGCAATAATAAAATTGGAACCGCTTATTTTGTTTCCAATCACAACCCCTTCAGAAGTTTTTAAGAAAAGCTGTTTTAAAGCCCCCTTGTCTAAATCAATTAAGAATTTTTCACTCATGGATAAAATTGCAGCACTCATTGCAGCAACGCTGTCTCCGTAATCTATGTTTAAAGATGTGATTAGTTTTCCTTTTCCATTTAAGATTAATGCCGCAGAAGATTTAGTAGTAATCAGGAAGTCGTTGAGAGTAGATGTGATTTCATTCATATTTGTAGGATTTGGGAGAATTGTTAAAATTAATGTATTTTGATGTCTATTGTTAGAAAATATTGCTTTTAGATCTAAACAAGTGTTAATTTTTACTAACAAATATAAATTAAATTATGTATTATTGTAATACCAAATCATGAATAATTTTATTTATTTAACATAAAAAACTTACACAATGGCTAAAGTATTGAAATTCAAAGACGTTAACTCTGATGTGGAGAGTAGAATGAGAGATTTTGAAAAAATTCGTATTAAACTTAAAACCGATGTAAAAAAGGCTGAAGCCAAGAGAGCTTCGGCAGGAAAAGAAGGGAAAGGTTTGTTTAAATCTATTTCTGATTTTTTTGCTGATAGTCCGAAAAAACCGGCTCAGTCAGCTGCAAAAAAATAAACCTTTTGGCGGTGAATGCAATAAGTTAACACATCTTATTTGTGTTAGGAAAGAATTAACGCTCCTTAGGGGGCGTTTTTTTTGATTAAATTGTTACTTTTGCCCATCAAAATTTATTAAAATGTCATTACGAAAAGCGTATTTCCTTATATTTTTAGTTTTAATTGTCGATCAGCTTTCAAAAATTTATGTAAAAACAAACTTTGCTTTGGGTGATGAAGTAGTAGTTTTTGATTGGTTCAGAATACATTTTATCGAAAATGAAGGAATGGCTTGGGGAACAAAAATACCGGGACAATACGGGAAATTGATTCTAACTGTTTTTAGGATTTTTGCTGTTTTCGGGATTGCTTATTGGTTGTCTGATTCGATCAAGAGGCGTCATTCGTCCTATTTGATAGTTGCCATTGCGCTTATCTTTGCCGGTGCGGCAGGAAATATAATAGATTCTGTTTTTTACGGAGTTATTTTTGATGACAGTAATGGTAATCTTGCAACGCTTTTTTCGCCTGAACCTTACGGTACCTGGTTTCATGGTTTAGTAGTAGATATGTTTTATTTCCCGATATGGAGAGGGACATTGCCTAATTGGTTTCCTGTTTGGGGAGGCGAAGATGTTTCTTTTTTCAATGCTATTTTCAATGTTGCTGATATGGCAATTTCTACAGGAGTTGGAATTTTACTGGTTTTTAATAAAAGAGTATTTCCTAAAACCGCATAATTATTTTAAAATTTTCAAAAGAATAAATTCCAAATTCCAATATTCTATGCGGTAAAAAGCATCAAACATTGGAATTTGGAATTTTTGTTTTTTGGACTCTGAAAATTTTACATTATTGGGGTTTAATATTTATTGTGCTACTTTTACAATATAAAACTAAAGTTATGCAAAGTCCGTCCTTTTCTCTTTATGATGCCTCCGCGGGTTCAGGAAAGACCTATACTTTGGTTAAGGAATATCTTAAAATTATCCTTTCGTCTTCTAAGAATGATGCTTATCGAAATATTCTGGCGATAACTTTTACCAATAAAGCGGTTCATGAAATGAAAAGCCGTATTGTAGGGAGCTTGTCTGAATTTGCAAAAGAAGAACCTTCGGGAAAAGCAATGGATTTAATGGAGGATCTGTCTCGTGATACAGGTCTTTCTATTATTAAAATGAAAATAAAATCGCAAAGTATCATTAAGCATCTTATTCATAATTATGCCGCTTTTGATATTTCTACAATTGATAAGTTTACGCATAAAGTGATTCGTGCTTTTGCGCATGATTTGAATTTGCCAATGACTTTTGAGGTAACTCTGGATACGGAGAATTTATTGGTAGAAGCCGTTGATGCGATTATTGCGCAGGCGGGTCAGGATGAAACTTTGACAAAATTGCTGATCGATTTTACGATGGAAAAAACCGACGATGATAAAAGTTGGGATATTTCGCGTGAAATTCTAGATACAGGAAGATTGGTTCTGAATGAAAATAACCGAAATGAAATTTCTCATTTTCAGGATAAATCGATCGAAGAGTTTGTTGCAATAAAAAAGAAAATGCTGGCGCTCTGCAAAGATCTTGAGTCTGAAAATGCAAATTTTGCTGCAGAAGCGCTCTTGCTAATTGATAAAAACGGAATAGATTTAAAATCATTCTCGCGTGGAACCTTTCCGAATCATCTGGAAAGCATTCGTGACGGGAAATTCAATCCCCGAAATAAAACTTTTCATGAGTTCGATGATATTGCGATTAATAAAACAGCCAAGGACAAAGCGTTAATCGAAAATATAATTCCGGAACTGCTTCAGATTTTAGGGAAAATTTATAAAAATTTCGAGAAAAGAGATTTTTATAAAGCATTCCTGAAAAATATTACGCCGCTTTCTCTTCTGAATACAGTGAGTAATGAATTGGCAAAAATACAATCTGAACAAAATATCTTATCGATCTCGGAATTTAATGCTATAATTCATCGCGAAATTCAGAATCAGCCCGCGCCATTTATTTATGAGCGTATCGGAGAACGTTATCGCCATTTTTTTATCGATGAGTTTCAGGATACTTCAGAGATGCAGTGGCAAAACCTGATTCCGTTAATCGATAATTCGCTTTCCGGTTTAGATGATTTTGGAAATAAAGGAACTTTGATGATTGTAGGCGATCCAAAACAATCTATCTATCGTTGGCGAGGCGGAAAAGCAGAACAATTTATAGAATTGAGCAAAGGTTTAAATCCGTTTAATAATCCGGATAAAGAGATCATGCACTTAGATACCAATTACAGAAGTTATAGTGAAGTAATTGATTTTAATAATGATTTCTTTAGGTTGATTTCGACAGAGTTTTCTAATGAAGATTATAAAGATTTGTATGAAAATCATAGTTTTCAAAAGTCAAATTCAAAAAAAGGAGGTTATGTGAATATTTCATTTCTTCCAATAATGGAGAAAAGTGATTTTGGAGACGAAGAAGAAGTGGTTGAAAAATCAGATTTGTATGTTTTGGCAACTTTAAATACAATTCAGAACGTACTTCGTGAAAGTTTCGAATATAAGGATATTGTGATTCTGACGAGAAAAAGAGATCAGGGAATTGCAATTGCAAATTATTTAACAGAACAAGGTGTTCCGATTTTGTCTTCAGAAACATTGATGATTCAGAATGCTGTTGAAGTTCGGTTGATTGTTCATTTGCTGAAATACCTTAATAATAGTGCTGATCTGGAATCAAAGGCTAATTTTCTTCATTTTTTAGCGTCAAACAAAGAGCTTGAAATGCCGGTTCATGATTTTATTGCAAAAGGAATGGCGCAAAAGATTGAAGTTGATTTTGAAAAATGGCTTTTGACTTTTGATGTTGCTCTTTCTTTTGAAAATGTTCGGAAAAAATCACTTTATGAAGCGGTAGAAGTTATTATTTCGAAATTTATACCTCTTTCTGAAGGAAATGCGTATGTTCAGTTTTTTCTGGATATTGTTTTAGAACGAGATATTAGAAATCAGGCCGGAATTGCTGATTTTCTGGCTTATTGGGATAAAAACGGGGAGAAATTTAGTATTCCGTCTCCGGAAGGGATTAATGCAGTGCGCATTATGACGATCCATAAATCAAAAGGATTGGAATTTCCGGTGGTGATTATGCCTTTTGCCGAAGAAGATTATAATCGTAAGCCAAAAGATAAATTATGGCTGGATACTGAAGATGCTAATCTGGATGTTCCAAAAGCGTTGATTGATAATAGCAGTGCGGTCGAAGGTTTTGGCGAAAGTGCTTCGGCAGTTTTTAATTTAAAAAAACAAGAAGAATTACTTGATAATATTAATGTTCTGTATGTGGCATTGACACGTGCAGAAGAACAATTGTATGTGATTTCACAATCTTTGAAAGAAAGAAAAGATGGAGAATTCCCAAGTAATATGGCTTCTTTTTTTATTAAATATCTAATTCATAAAGGAGTGTATGATCCTGAGAGGCTAGAGTATGATTTTGGAAATAGGATAAGGCTTTCATCGCCAACAAAATCAGCTGATTTGGTAAAAACAATACCTGTTGTTTCAGAAGTTTTAAATCCAAAAAATATTAAGATAGCGCAACGTGAGGCCTTGATGTGGGGAACGCATCAGCAGGAAGCAATTGCCTACGGAAACATAATTCACGAGATTTTGGCTTTTGTTAAAGATAAGTCAGACGTTGATTTGGCGATTACAAAAGCAATTGAAAACGGTCTGATAAAAGTGGATCAAATAGATATGGTGTTAAAGTCCCTTCAGGAAATTGTGCATCATCCCGAGTTGAGTGTTTGTTTTGATGGGAATTATACCATTTTGAATGAGCAGACAATAGTTCAGAAAGAAGGTCGAATTTTGAAACCTGACCGAATCGTTTTGACTCAAAGTAAAGAAGCTTATCTTTTAGATTATAAAACGGGAGCTGTAAATTCAAAATACACCCAGCAAATCCAGGAATATCAGGATGCGATTGAGGATTTAGGGTATAAAGTGTTAAAAAAGGCATTGGTATATATAGGAACAGAAATCGATGTAGTAAATTTGTGAAGAAATTAATCAGGTGTTAAATTGAAATTTGGGTTTTAAGAAGTCTAAATTGTTAATTTTTAACGTTTTAAATAAATAAAAAATGTACGGTAAAATAAAGGAACATTTGCAAAGTGAGTTGCAGACAATTGAGGAGAATGGAATTTTTAAAAAGGAGCGAATTATAACTTCTGCACAAGATGCTGAAATTACTATTTCGACAGGAGAAAAAGTCCTGAATTTTTGTGCCAACAACTATTTAGGTCTTTCGTCGCATCCTGAAGTGGTTCAGGCAGCAAAAGATGCCATGGATACTCATGGTTTCGGAATGTCATCTGTGCGTTTTATTTGTGGAACTCAGGATATTCATAAAACATTAGAGAAAAAAATTGCTGATTTTTACGGTACTGAAGATACAATTCTTTATGCTGCGGCTTTTGATGCTAATGGTGGTGTCTTTGAACCTTTGTTAGGAGAAAGCGATGCGATTATTTCAGACAGTTTAAATCATGCTTCTATTATTGATGGTGTGCGTTTGTGTAAAGCGGCACGTTATCGTTATGAAAATAGTAATATGGAGGATCTGGAGCAGCAATTAATTAAGGCTAATGAAGCCGGAGCTCGTTTTAAATTAATTGTTACTGACGGTGTTTTCTCAATGGATGGTCTTGTGGCACCTTTAGATAAAATTTGCGATCTGGCAGATAAATATGATGCAATGGTTATGGTAGATGAATGTCATGCTGCCGGATTTATTGGTGCAACTGGTAAAGGTACGCTTGAAGCAAAAGGCGTTATGGGAAGAGTTGATATCATAACCGGAACCTTAGGTAAAGCTCTTGGAGGAGCTATGGGCGGGTATACAACAGCCAAAAAAGAAATAATAGAATTGTTACGTCAGCGTTCAAGACCTTATTTATTCTCGAACTCACTTGCTCCGGCTATTGTTGGAGCTTCTATTAAAGTTTTTGAATTATTAGAAAAAGATACTTCTTTACGAGATAAATTAGAGTGGAATACGAATTATTTTAAAGAAGGAATGAAAAAAGCCGGTTTTGATATCATTGATGGAGACTCCGCGATAGTTCCGGTGATGTTATATGATGCAAAATTGTCACAAACAATGGCTGATGAACTTTTGAAACAGGGGATTTATGTAATCGGATTCTTCTTTCCTGTTGTGCCAAAAGACAAAGCGAGAATTAGGGTTCAATTGTCGGCTGCACACACCAAAGAGCACTTAGATAGGGCTGTAGAGGCCTTTATAGTTGTTGGACAAATGTTAAAAGTTATATAATTCCCACTTTGGTTAAATTTTTGTAGGTTTTTTTTAACATTTCATTTTGTATTTAAAAAATTTGGTGTTACTTTTGCTTGTAATTAACTAAATTGTAATTAAAAAAAATTAAGTATGAAACATCTTAACAAACTTTTAGTTGCTGTGATGATGGTGATGGGTTTAACTTCTCACGCACAAGACAGTAACAATCCATGGGCTATCTCTTTTGGAGTTAATGCCGTTGACACTAGAACCAGTTCTGGTGCAGGAAGTGGTTTCTTTGATCAACACTTTTCTCAGCCATTCGCTGCAAAAGACAACTGGAATATTCTTCCATCTCTATCTTACATTGGTGTGTCTAGATATGTAGGTAGTGGTTTTTCTGTTGGTTTACAAGGATCTGTGAACAAAATTGATAAATATGTTACTTTCAACCCATCTGCTCCAGGGCATGATTCAAGAGGTAACGTAGTAACTAATCCTGGTGATTTGATGTATTACGGAATTGATGCTACTATTAAATATAGCTTCCAGGAATTAATCAAATCTAAAGTAATCGATCCTTCGTTATCTGTTGGTGGAGGTTATACTTTCTTCGGAGATAGCAGCTACGGAACTGTAAATCCAGGTGCTGGAATTACTTTCTGGTTTACAGATGCTATTGGTCTTGAGCTTGCTACAAGATACAAATGGTCAGTTAGTGGAGACAGAGAAGATGCTGCTGGTGTTCCAGACGCTCCATCTCATTTCCAACACACTGCAGGTCTAGTTTTCAAATTCGGAGGTAAAGATACTGACGGAGACGGAATCTACGATAAAGATGATGCTTGTCCAGATGTTGCTGGTTTAAAACAATTCAACGGATGTCCTGATACTGACGGAGACGGAATTGTTGACGCTAGTGATGCTTGTCCTACTGAATTTGGTTTAGCTGCATTAAACGGTTGTCCAGACAGAGACGGAGACGGAGTTGCTGATAAAGATGACGCTTGTCCAGATGTTGCTGGTTTAAAACAATTCAACGGATGTCCTGATACTGACGGTGACGGAGTTCCAGACAAAGATGACAAATGTCCTACAGTTGCTGGTCCTAAAGAAAATGGTGGTTGTCCTTTCTTAGACGCTGACAAAGATGGTGTAGCTGATAAAGATGATGATTGTCCTACAGTTTACGGTCCTGCTTCAAACAGAGGTTGTCCTGAAGTTACTACTGAAGCTTTAGAAGATCTTAAAGTTCAGGCAAGAGCAGTTTACTTTAACTCAGGTAAAGCTACTTTCAAAGCAGGAGATAAAGAAACTCCAGCTAGATTAGATGCAATTAAAGAAATCCTTAAAAACTATCCAAACGCGAAATTCTCTATTGAAGGACACACAGATAGTACAGGTTCTGCAAAAATCAACGACAAGTTATCTAAAGAGAGAGCTGAAGCTGTGATGAATGCATTAATCCAAAGAGGTGTTAATCCAGAAAACTTAGAAGCTAAAGGATTTGGATCTTCTCAACCAGTTGCAAGTAACAAAACTGCTGCAGGTAAAGCACAAAACAGAAGAACAGAAATTAGACACATTGGTTCTAAATACCAAGGTAAAATCTAATTTACTTTCTAAATAAATACTAAAAGCCATTCTTAATTGAATGGCTTTTTTTATTTTTATCAAATGATAAATACTTCTTTTCTCGGAAAAATTGCGACTGTAATAATTCAGGATTATTCAACTAAATTAGTTCAGACAACTATAGTGTTGCCCAATAAAAGAGCTAAAGTTTTTTTGATTGAAGCGCTGAAAAATGAAACTCATCATACAATCCTTTCTCCTGAAATCATTAGTATCGAAGACTTTGTGCAAGATGTCGCTTCGATACGATCTATAGATGCAATTGAACTTTTGTTTGAGTTCTATGAAGTGTATTTGTCCGTAACCGAAAAACAAAATCAACAGTCATTTGAGTTATTTGCCAATTGGGCAAAAACACTTTTGCAGGATTTTAATGAGATTGATCGCTATTTATTAGATCCAACTCATGTTTTGTCTTACCTAAAAGACATTGAAGACATTAAAAAATGGGGAATAGAAGTCGAAAATAGTACCAAACTTCTTGAAAACTATATTGATTTCTGGAAACTTCTTCCCATGTATTATGACGCTTTATACAATCATTTGCTGAATAAATCAGTGGGATACCAGGGATTAATTTACAGAGAGGCGGTTAATAATCTGAATCACTTTTCGAATACCCTATCAGATCGGACATTTATTTTTGCAGGTTTTAATGCTTTAAACGCTGCAGAGGAAAAAATAGTGCAACATCTTTTAGCTTCGGATCATGCTAAAATTTATTGGGATGTTGATCAAACTTTTCTTAATGATCCCTATCATGATGCCGGGCTTTTTGTGCGACGTTTTAAGGAAAGCTGGAAACACTATAAAACGAATATTTTTGAGTGGATTGTAGATGATTTTTCGCAATCTAAAAATATTCAGGTAATAGGAACACCTAAAACTATTGGTCAGGCAAAATTAGCGGGAAGTATTATCGAAAATATCATTAACGAAGACCCTGCAACATCTCTTGATAAAGTGGCTATTGTGCTTGGTGAGGAAAATTTATTAATGCCAGTACTGTATTCATTGCCGTCTTCTGTTGGAAGCCTGAATATCACGATGGGGTATTCCGGAAAAAACAATCCATCACAGATATTGATTGCTAAATTATTTAAAATGCATACCAATGCACTTTCCCGAAAAGGAGAGAGTTATGTGTTTTACTATAAAGATGTACTAGATATTTTAACGCATCCATTGGTGGAGCCTTATGCCAATGCCAGAAATTTAGTGAGGATTATCAAAGAGAATAATTATACTTTTATTACCCACAATCGAATTATAGAACTCAATTCAGATCATTCGCAGTTATTTAAATTGTTGTTCCAGAAATGGGAAAGCGGATCAATTGCGGTTCTTGAAAATGTCTCGGCAATTTTACTTTTGATAAAAGAAAATTTCAGTAATGACAATGAAGAAGAAAAGATTGCAAAAGCATTTGTTTTTGCTGTTTTTAAAGTGATAAATAAATTGATTAATTATTATACCCAGCACAATCATATTGATAATATAGATACTTTGCATGCCATCTATAAACAAATTATAGATGTTGCCGAAGTTTCGTTTGAAGGGGAGCCTTTGCGTGGACTTCAAATTATGGGGGTTCTGGAAAGTCGTGTTCTGGATTTTGATACTGTAATCGTAACTTCTATGAATGAAGGAAAGTTTCCAGCAGGAAAATCCCAGAATTCATTTATTCCTTATGATGTAAAAAGAGAATTAGGCTTGCCGACTTTTAAAGAAAAAGATGCCATTTATACCTATCACTTTTATCATTTACTGCAAAGGGCTAAAAATATTTATCTTATTTATAATACTGAAAATGATGGATTGGATGCCGGAGAACGAAGCCGTTTTATAACGCAATTAGAAGTAGAGAAACAAGCTAAACACAATCTGAATTTCGATATTTATAATCCGGTATTGCCTACATCTGCCTATCAGCCTATGGTTGTTGCGAAATCTGATGCTGTAATGGAGCGTTTGAAAGAAGTTGCAACTGTTGGTTTTTCACCTTCGGCGTTAACGAGCTATATTCGGAATCCTATTGAGTTTTATTTTCAAAAGATCCTTCGTATTCGGGAGGTTGAAGAGGTAGAAGAAAATATTGCACTAAACACTTTAGGGACTATAATTCACGAAACCTTAAAAGCTTTGTACGATCCTTTTGTTGGCAGGTTTATTTCTGAGGCTGATATCGAAAATTGTTTCAAATTGCTGGATGAGGAAGTTTTGAGACAATTTAAACTAGTGTATAAAGAAGGAGAAATTAAAAAAGGCCGTAATCTTTTGGCTTTTGAAGTGGCAAAACGAAATGTTTCTAATTTCCTGAAAATGGAATTAGAGGCTATAAAAAATGGAGATGCAATTAAAATTATAGCGTTAGAAAAGACTTACGAACGTAAATTGATTCATCCCGGTTTGCCGTTTCCGGTTTTAATTAAAGGAAATGTCGACAGAATCGAACAGCGTAACGGAAAAATTAGAATTGTCGATTATAAGACCGGTAAAGTCGAAAAAACAAATGTAGTACTGAAGTCTTGGAACGGATTGACACAGGAGCTTAAAAACGATAAAATCATTCAGGTTTTGGCTTACGCGTTTATGTATGAGAATGAAGCTGCCGGTTTGCCAATTGAAGTTGGGATTATTTCGTTTAAAAACTTAAAATCAGGTTTTCTTCCTTTTGGATTTAAAGAAGACAAAGAGTTGGACTCAACGGTTACAAATGAAATTCTGAAGAGTTATGTAGAAGAGATTGTCGTCTTGCTGACAGAAATTTTTAATGTTAATACTCCTTTCGAGGAAAAAATAAACTAAATGATCAGAAAGTTAAATAACATCTTTGAATTCTTTAAAACTACTTTAGTTATCAACTTGTCGGTTTGTGCTATTGCTGTTTTATTGACCGGTTTTGATTATTTCTTTACCGTGTTTCTGAGTTTTGGTTTTTTGATGAGTGTTGCTTTTAAGGAACTGTATCGCAAGAATGACTATTTGTTTTATTCGAATAACGGAATCTCTAAAACGAGACTTTTGATTTTTAGTTATCTTCTGACTATTTGTGCTACACTTTTAATTGGCCTTGTAACTTTTTTAATAAAAAGAATATTTTGAAAAAACACATTTTAGAAGTTGATGGAATTCAAAAAAAGTTTAACGAAAGAATTATCCTTTCTGATGTGTATCTGAAATGTGAAACATCTGAAATCATTGGTTTACTAGGAAGAAATGGTTCCGGGAAATCGACTTTATTGAAGATTATTTTTGGCATTGAATCAGCTCCTAATAAATGCATTCGAATTGATTCTGTTTCGAAGAATAATGAAAATAGCTTGTCGAAAGAAATTAGTTATTTGTCGCAGGAACAATTCATCCCAAATCATTTGTCTGTAAAAAAGGCAATTTTATTATCGATCGATAAACAAAAAATAACATTTTTCTATGAAGATGAATTTATTCAGTCGATTTTGAACAAAAGAATACATCAATTGTCTGGTGGGGAATTGCGGTATCTTGAAATTAAAATAGTCCTTTTTAATCCCTCAAAGTTTGTGCTGCTTGATGAACCTTATAATGGTTTGTCGCCAATAATGGCAGATGTGGTCAATGAATTGATAAAAGTAAATTCTGCAGGAAAAGGAATTATTGTTACCGATCACAATTATTTGAACGTAATCAGAATTTCGACTCAATTAGTACTGATTAAGGACGGTAAAACTCATTGTATCAAAGATAAAGCTGAACTTGTTGACAAAGGTTATCTGACCAGTTCAGCTTTTTTATAGATATCTTTTTAGCTAAAGATCTTTTTGAAAAAACCTTTTTTTGCGCGTTCTTCTAAAGCTGGATTATTTATGTTTTCGTTCTGATATTATTTCAAAACTATAATTTTCGCCCCCAATAATGAGAAAAAGACTGTTCATTTAGAACAGCCTTTTTTATTTTTTAGAGTGGTCGAATTATTCGAAAAAATCAGATAATACAGCTTTCAATTCCTCTTTGTTTTCAATCTGGCTCATGTGTCCGTCTTCAAAAGAAACCAGTTTTGCCATAGTATTTTCGATTTGGGTAATGCTTTCCTCGTAATTTAAAACGGGATCTTTTTTGCCTAAAATCAACAGAACCGGAAATGAATTCTTTTGCAAAAGCGACGCTCTGTCTTTTCGCACTTTCATTCCTTCCAGCGAAGCCACAATTCCCTGCAAAGGAGTTTTTAACGCCTGAACCTTTGCTTCTTCAATTTCTTCAGTCAGTCTGGCCCTGTTGTTTTCGCTGAATAAGTTGCCAATAGCAAGATTTACGAAGTTGACATAATTTTGTTTTACTGCTTTTATAGCGCGATTTCGGTTTATTTTTTTCTCGTGACTGTCTGCTTTTGATGTAGAATTGAGCAGAACCAGTTTATTGATGTTCTTTGGGAATAATTCGGCGAAAGCCAAGCCAACATAACCACCCATAGAATGACCAACAATTGTTGCTTTTTCGATGTTTAAATGTTTTAAAACTTCCTGAACAACATTCGCATTATCCTCCATAGAATGCACATATCCCAAAGAATCAGATTCGCCGTGACCCAATAAATCGATCGCAATAACGCGATATTGTTCAGAGAAAAGAGCAACATAATCCTTCCACATTTTTTTGTTTTCCAGAAAGCCGTGAAGTAGTACAATTGCAGTTCCCTGGCCTGAATCAGTATAAGAAATCCTGGTATTTTTATATAAAATATTTTTCAAAATGATGATTTAAATTTAAAGTACAAAGATAAGAAAGCGTAAACTATATGAGTGATATAACTTCATTTGAGTTAAAAATAGTACCTATCGCGTTCAACTTTACGCTGATATTTAAACCATATAAGTGATATAAGTTCATTTTAGTTTAAAAAAAAGTTATTCGGTTCACTTTTATGACAAATATTCAAATCATATAAGCTTATGTGAGTTTAAAAAAAAAAACATAAAGATTATTATTTAAATGAACTTATATGACTTACATGGTTAAGAAAATTCGGTCACTTGAACTGTTTTTAAGAACATTAAATGATTTTGTTATTTTAAATTAGTCTTAATTATATTTTTTATTGCTTTAAATTCTATATTTTTGCGTTATTATATTTTATCAGAATGGCATTAGTTAGTGATTTGACCACCAAAGTATTATTTGAAACCGAAAAAGGATACAGTTATCAATGTGATTTGACCAATAGTATAATTATCAATTTTGTTGATACGGTGTCAAGTTATAAAATTCATGATTTTTTGATTTTTCAAAGAAAGGTTAATAGCGTTGATATTCTCAATATGCTGTATGACTTATCTGATCAGTCAGATGCACAGTTGATTGAAACTACTAAAAGAAATTTCTCCAGAAATCTTACTATCTGCGAAATAGTTCAGTTAAGAGATTTATTAAACGGAACAAAATTCACCCTCACTTTACATTCTTTGCTTTGCAATACTGTCAACGTAGAGCTTATTTAGATTCTTACTTAGATTAAATCCAAATTTTAAGGCATTTAGAGCTGCCTTCTATAATTTTTGTAATTTTACATGGATAAAAACAAAGGTTATGAAAGATTTACTAAGAACAAGTACTTCATTAGTTGAAGGAATAGAAAATATATTGAACTTACAGGCAAAAATAGAAAGCGACGCTTCTAATAAATATTTAGCTATGGCTGCATGGTTAGATAGAAATGGTTATGCAAATACAGCATCTTATTTGTACAAGCAAGCCGAAGAAGAAAGAGAGCATTTTCTAAAAGTTTTCAAATATATTACAGATATGGGAGGGATTGCAGTTACGCCATCTGTTCCGGAAGTGCAGCAGGAATTTGCTTCTTTTAGAGAAGTATTTGAAATTGCTTTGCAAAACGAAATTGCAGTTACTCAGGCGATTAATAAAGTAATTGCAAAATGTAGAGCTGAGAATGATTACGCTACAGAAGATTTTATGATGTGGTATGTAGCTGAGCAAAGAGAAGAAGAGAAAAATGCAAGAAGAGCTTTAGAGCTTTTTGAACTGATTAACGGAAACGAAGCTGATGGCAAATTTCAATTGGATGTTCAGATTTCAAAAATCGGATAGATATCGATTTATTATAAAAAAAAACAAAGCCCTTAATTTTAATATTAAGGGCTTTGTTTTTTTATCATGGTTTATTCATTCATCAAACTTTCGATTTCATCTGCTTCAACCGGAATGTTGCGCATCAGGTTAAAAGGTTCTCCTTTTTCCTGAACCACAACGTTGTCTTCTAAACGGATTCCGAATTTTTCTGCCGGAATATAAATTCCTGGTTCAACCGTAAAAACCATATTGGCTTTCATAGGTTCGTGAAGCAATCCGTAATCGTGCGTGTCAAGTCCCATGTGGTGAGACGTTCCGTGCATGAAATATTTTTTGTATGCTGGCCATTCCGGATTTTCGTTCTGAACATCGGCTTTGTCCAGTAAACCTAAACCAAGTAATTCTGAGGTCATGATTTTACCTACTTCAATATGGTATTGTTTCCAAAGTGTTCCCGGAGTCAACATTTTTGTAGCTTCGTTTTTTACTCTCAAAACAGCATTGTAAACTGCTTTCTGACGATCTGAGAATTTTCCTGAAACCGGAATCGTTCTCGTCATATCGCTGGAATAATTAGCATATTCAGCCGCAACATCCAATAAAATTAAATCTCCGGCTTTGCATTGTTGGTTATTTTCGATATAATGCAAAACATTTGCGTTATTTCCCGAAGCAATAATTGGCGTATAAGCAAAACCTTTAGAACGGTTACGAACGAATTCGTGAATCAATTCGGCTTCGATTTCATATTCTGTAACATTTGGTTTTACAAACGACAACAATCTGCGGAAACCTTTCTCTGTAATATCGCAAGCTTGCTGAATCAAATCGATTTCTTCGCTTTCTTTTACAGAACGAATGCGCTGCAAAATCGGGTTGCTTTTCGCTACATTGTGTGCAGGATAACGCTCTTTCCACCATTTTACAAAACGAGCCTCGCGAGTTTCTGTTTCAACACTTGCGCGGTAATGCTCGTTGGTGTTGATGTACATCGTATCTGCATACGTCATCATTTCGTTCAACACTTTATGAAAATCCTGTAACCAATAAACGGTTCTGATTCCTGAAACCTGCAAAGCGTGTTCTTTACTTAGTTTTTCACCTTCCCAAACTGCAATATGATCGTTGGTTTCTTTTAGAAAAAGAATCTCTTTTTGGCTCTCATAAGGCGCATCCGGAAACAAAAGCAAAATACTTTCTTCCTGATCAACACCACTTAAATAAAAAATATCCCTGTGTTGCGCAAATGGCAAAGTACTGTCTGCACTAACCGGATAAATGTCATTTGAGTTAAAAACGGCAACACTGTTAGGTTTCATTTCTGCCGTGAATTTTTTGCGATTTTTTACAAAAAGAGCGCTGTTTATTTGATGATATTTCATAATAATGTGAGTTTTGAACTTCGAATTTCAAAAATAGTGATTTTTACAGAAGTGACATAAGATTGATTTATTAAAGTTTTCTTATTTGTTTTAGGTTTGCCACGAAGGCACAAAGGCACGAAGTTTTTAAACAAAGTAGTTCCGCCAAGTAAACCTAACAGGTTTTAAAAACCTGTTAGGTTTGTCGAAGATTGACTTTTTTGCACAATGTTTTCATCCCGATAGCGCGGATTTGCAATCCGTGCCCGTAACAATTTGTAAAAAACTATAAACATAAAAAAAACCGAAGCATCTAAAACTTCGGTTTTTCTATAAATATATCTTTCGCAGAAATTATTTTTTCTCGCTCAATAACTTCTCCAAAAAAGTCACTTTCTCTTTTTCAGCTTCAACCAATCTTTCGTAAAGCTTTTTATTCTCTTCAAAAGCTTCAATAAGTTTATCTAAAGGATTAAAAGTACAGTTGTTATTTTTAATCGAAGAAGAATCATTATGATAAGTATTCCCAATAATATTAAAAACAGCTTCTTCAGAAAAATTCTTTATTACTTCGGCAGGAACTCCCAAAGCTTTGGCAATTGCTTTTAGTTTTTCTTCATCAACAGTTTCGCTTCCTTCAATACTAGAGATAGTTTGTTGACTTACGCCAATTGCATATGCAAGAGCTTCCTGTTTCATGTCTCTAAGCTCTCTGATTCGGCTAATGTTTCGGCCTATGTGTTTTGGTTTTAGTGCTGTGCTCATAATTCAAAGATATTTAAAATTCTTTTACGTTTTTTGGTTTTGGTAGAAAACAAGTATGTACTTGTGAGATACATTTTACAAATTGTTTTCAGGATTGTAAAAATACAATTTTTCTGACTATTTGTGATTTCGAAAAAAATAATTGTATCATTTTTTATCATTGCTGCCAATGACAAGATTTTGTAATATTATTGTATCAAAAAACAACCAAAGGTTATGACCATACAAAAAGCAATCCCAAGCGACCACGAAATCCTGACCCAAATCACCAAAAAATCAAAAGCATATTGGGGATATTCTAACGAACAAATCGAAATTTGGGCTCAATTTCTAACGGTTTCTAAGGAATATATCGAAACTAATCCGGTTTATAATTTAGTTGCTGAAGACCAAATTGTAGGGTATTATTCCTTCTTCCACGAAAGTGAAAATACTATAAAACTGGATAATCTTTTTGTTTTGCCTGAATTTATAGGGAAAGGATTCGGGAAAGTACTAATGAATGATTTTCTGCTTCGAATAAAAGATCAAAACGTTCAAAAAATAGTGCTAAATTCTGAACCAAATGCTGAAATATTTTATGCTAAATTCGGATTTATAAAAGTGGGACAAATTGAAACTTCTATTAAAGATCGATATTTGCCTGTAATGGAGTTGAGAATTAATTAATGCACAGTTATAATTTCTTTTCATTAATTAAGAAATCTTTAAAATCCTTTAATCTGTGGCATAAAAAATGGCACAGTTTCTAATAAAAAATAAAATGCAGCATTCAGTTTTTAAATTAATAACAATAAAAGAAATCAAAACGCTATATTCATTTCTAATCGATCACGAAGGATTTGATTATTTTGATGAATGGGAAGATCAGGATTTGTTTTTGGTTTCAAATGAAGATATGACTTTTGAAGGTGATTTTTATTTAGATCTTTATGAAGATAAAGAGAAAAAATGGCTTGGCAAGATCTTAAATCTTCCATTAAAGGAAATTGAAAAAATAAGATTCGAAGGAATTTTAATAAACGGAAATTTTTCTGTAAACGGTACAATTATAAATGCTGAAGGCGATTATGGGCCTTATGTTTATGTTAACGGAAATGTTGATTGCCAAAGTCTATTATTAGGAGGTTCGTATGTTGAAATAAATGGAAATGTAAAAGCCAAAGAAGTAGTGATGACTTCATATAATCATGGTAATTTTAAATGTTCGGGAATTATTGAAGCTCCTGTTTTTATAGTCGAAGATCATTATACCACTTTTGCAGAGCGAAAAAATGACTTGTTTTATTATAACGATAAAACGGATGATTTTGATCCGAAAAGTGCTTGCGAATATGATGATGATCTTGAAGAGAATATTATCTCGAATGAATTGCGCAAACATCTTAATAATCCGTTAATAGAAACTTTTGAAGAGTTTAAACGTGAATTAGAAAACGGCGAATTAGTTTTAAAACAAAATAATCCGCCTGCAAAAACGTATGAATATTGGCAAAAACGAGTACTGTCGAATTATCGTGATTTAAAGTTAGTTCCATCCCAATATAAAACAAGAGAATTGTGCGAGTTGGCGTTGAATATCACATTTCACGCTTTGGATTATGCTGATCCGGAATTTATTACGCCGGAACTTTGCGAAAGTTTAGTTATTAAAAATGGTTTTGCAATCCAGAAAATACCCAGGAGATTCATAACAAAAGAACTTTGTTTTAAAGCTGCCCAAAGCGGAACTCTGATTTCGTTGATTCCAATTGAATTTTATTCGGAAGAATTGATAGTAACGACTTTTAAAAACGGTAAACACGAACCGAATATTAATGATGTTCCGTCTGAATTTATTACAGAAACCTTACTTGAAGAATATGTGAAATTGGGTAAAGGTTTATGGCTAGATAAAGTTTGCAAAGACAATGGAAAAGATAAATTATCGATCCTGAAACGTGTAATTGATTCTGGAATAGAAAATCTTGATGCTGTTTTTGGAAATCATTTTAGTAAAGAAATTGTAGAATATGCTTCTTCTGTTTATAATAATGAAGAAAATAAACCAGAATGGAATAAGTACGTTCGAAAATATAAAGTTAAATTTGAACGTCTGGATTTAAAAGAATATCTGTAAAACAATACATTAGTTTTGAGATTGATTGTAAAAAAGATTGTAACGAAATATAACATAACGAATAACCTATTTATAATATGAAAATTATTTTGACTTTTGTTTTACTTGCTTTTTTTATTTCCAGCCATGGACAAGATAAAGTTCCGGTACCAAAGAAGTTTAAAACAGACACATTTGCTCTATTAGATCTTTGTGGAGACGTGAAAACCGTAAGTTGGGTTTCCTGGAATTATATGGCTAGTGGTAACGCTTCAAACATTTATAAAGGATATTATAAAGGAACAATTGATTTCTGTGATTTGAAATTTGACGAAAAAGGAGCCATAGTAACTTCTAAATATTTAAATAAATCTATTCAAACCTATACCTTTAAAAATGATACCTATAATATTAAGGATGAAAGTGTATTGTTAGATTCTACTTCAACAATAAACATAAAACAGTTTTCTTATTATTTAAATTATAAAAAGTTGATAGTGGATGATAATGCATTAAAACTTATTGATGAAATTTACCAATTTAAATACAATGAGGAAGGGGATTTAGTAGAGAAAATATGTTTTGAAGAAAAGAAATATAAATCGCTTTCATGTCATATTGTATATGAATATGTCTACGATAAAAACAATAATTGGATAGAAAAATCAGTATTTGATATGGAAGATGGTAAAGTATTGACATTGAAAACGAAAAGACAAATTGAATATATGTGAAACTAAACATTGTGATTATAATGAAATTTAAAGCAATGCTATTATTGTTAGTCATTTTACTTTTTTTGATAAGCTGTAAAGAAGTTCCCGCATCGATAAGATTAAAAATTGAATTTGAAAATAAGCTAAATCATGATCTCTCTAAAATTTACGGTATTCAGGTCTATAAAGATGGGAAAAAATTCAAAGAATTTAGTGCTTTTAAAAAGCCATTTATTGAAGAGGAAATTACTTTAGATAGTTTAACAAATGGAACCTACAAGTTTGTTTATGAAAATTTAGTTAATCAGACTTTACAGAAAACAATCGAAGTAAAAGAGAATAAGATTTATAGTGTTTCTATATACCCGGATTATTCTAATTATAAAGATTTTACAAGTAAATCATTTGTTAGGAATCTGGAAGAAAACCAAAAAGTAGAATTTTATTTTGAAAGTTTAGGCTGTTTTCATTCTGCAAAAGAGAGTTTGGTTATTACTAAAAAAGAAAAAGTATATTATGCTGAAAATAAGGGAGAATCTAAAAAGCTAAATAGTGCGCAATTAGATGCTATAATTAAGATGGAATGTGAATTAGCGCTTATAAAATATGGAGGCTGTACTACATCAGATCATTATATCATCAAATCTGGGAAACAAGAAAAAGAATTCTATGATGAGACCTGCAAGTGGAATGGGTGGAAAAATATGTCTAAACAAGTTAATTTAATTTAGAATATACTTGGAACAATAGAATTATGAACTCAAAAGTAAAAATTAGAAAAGTAAAGCAAGAAGATCTTGATTTTGTCTACAAAGCAATTTGTGAACTTGAAAATGAAGTTTTAGATGTTGAAGTTTTTGAGAAAATTTTTAATGAAAATATTTCGAATCCAAACAATCTGTATTTAATTGCCGAAAATGAAAGTGAAGGTGCAGGCTTTATTAGTTTTCATACGCAGAATCTTTTGCATCATTGCGGTTTGGTTGGTGAAATTCAGGAGTTTTTTATTCATCAAAACTATCGTGGTCAGGGAATGGGCCGTTTACTGATAAATGAAATTAAAGATTTTGCCAATCAGAATAATTTGAAAAGTATAGAGGTTACAACAAACAAAAGACGTGTAGAAAATGTATTGATTTATGAAAATTTTGGTTTTAATTTATCGCATAATAAGTTTACGATTTATAAGTAAGTATCTGGTCGTGAAAAGATAGAACTTAAAAAAAAACTGCTATCAATAAGATAGCAGTTTTAATCTATTGATGATTATACTGCTGAATATTCCATACAGGTACTGCCATTTGCTGTTTTGTATAAATACCAGCCACATGAGTTTACTGCATAAAAAGAGGCTTCTTGACCCTTACATAGCGGCCATGGTTCGCAAGGTCTGCCATTACCACCGTCAATTGATTTCAATTCTTCTTTTGATAATTTTTGCAATTTTGATAAATTTTGTAAATTTTTCATAGGTAATTTGTTTTTTGGGTTTTCCTACTCTATAAGTTTTTCGGATACGACTTTGATAAAATTACAAATTATTTTTAAATAAATACTTACAGAAATACTTGTAATCTTAATTTGTTTTTTTTAATACGGTATAAAATTCTTCTTTTTAAAAATTGGTTTGTGCTATTTTACTTCTTTTGTGTTTTTACCAATCGTTGATCTAGAAAATAAGTGGAAAACTGATGAATCTTACTTGAAACAAGTTGAATTAAAGTCTAATATTGTATAGTAATAATCGCTTTAAGAAAAAATGAAACAACTCAACATATCCATAAAACATAATCTAATAATAGGTTTGCTTATTTCGTTATGGATTTTTGTTTTTGCCTTTATCATAAGACCTTTTGATGACGGCACTTTAAATTTTCAATCTTGGTTTTTAATGAGTACTGGGTTTAGTTTGATGGCATTTTTATGTTATGGGGTTCTGATATTTCTTCAAAAAAGGATTTACGATAAAATCTCAAAATGGAGTATAAAGTATGAAATAGTCAGTTTGTTATTTTTTTATGTGATCTATTTTATTGGAATTTATACGTATTATAAAAGTCCAATTTTAAATGGCGGTTATAGTTTTGCTGAATTTTTCTCTACGATTTTTATCAAAGTTGCCTTGATTTTAACCCCTGTGATTACTCTGGCAAGAAGATATTTGATTAAACTGATTCCTTTGCAGGAAGATATCTTGACTTTTAGAGGAGAAAATAAATTAGATGTTTTAAAAATCAAAAAAGAAGATTTGGTTTGTGTTTCAAACGCTCAAAATTATGTCGAGATTTTTTATATCGAGAACGGTAAACTTGTGTCAAAATTGATACGTTCTTCACTCAAAAAAGTTCAGGAAGATTTTGATTTTTTAATGCAGATACATCGTTCTCATTTAATAAATCGGGTGCATTTTAAGTCCTGGAGAAACCAAAATACAATAATTCTAACCCAAATAGAACTTCCCGTTTCCAAAAATTATAAAGAAACTTTGTTGACATTATAATTCCGTACCTAAAACCGATAGTTTTGTACCAAAATCAATAAAACAGGCTGTTAAGAGAGTTCTCGAGATTAGTTTTGTCTCATCAATTTAAAACATAAATTATGACAACAAAACAGCTTTGCCTTCTCGGATTATTATTTTTCCTGATCAGTTATTTATTCTTTTCAAAAGTCTTACCGGACTTTCAGTTACCAATTGATTTTGCACATTGGTTTAATCTTATTGGTGCCTGTTTGTTGTTATCTTTTAATGATGTATTTCCTAAAAACAGATTCAATTTTGTTGCTTCGATTGTCACGGCTTTTGGAGTTATTGCGCATATTGGGCTTTGTACGATAGATTTTATAATGTGGAGTTTTGGTAATAATGAAGTTGATAAAGAAGTATTGAGTAGCCAGATTACTAATACACCTTCTGTTTTTTACCCGTTTGTAGTCATTGGGCCTTCGTTGCTTTTTGTTGGTTTGGCGATACATGCGTTTAGTTTTATTAAAACATGTACTGTAAGTTCATTAATGGTTATTCTTTCTGCTCCGGCAATAGGTTTTTCGTTTTTTGTTTTGAAAAATGGAGTTTATATGTTGTTTAGTTGTGTGATTTTTGTCCTGGGATTGGGTTTGCTTCTTTGTAGAAAAGATATTAGAAGTAGCTGAAAGAATTGAAATTCTGGTTTTAATTTGTATTTTCGTTTGAGTGAAACATAACAATGAATAAATATCTAACATATCTCATTTCGCTCTTTCTGGCTTTTGTCGTGATTGCGAATGATGGTACTTTAGATTCTTATTCAAAATCGGCGAGTTATTATCAGTCTGCTTTTATTACAATCAGAACAGAACTGGATTTTAAAAACTCCCGTTCGTATTTCTTTAATGCGGTTATTTTAGGACTAAAAACGGTATTTTTAGTTCCTTTAATTTATCTTCAGCTAAAAACTGTATTTAGCTTTCAGGTTCAGGTTTTTCTGAAACTGCAAACACTTCTTTATCAAAATCTAACTTCGTTTATAAAACAATCTGTTTTTGTAAATGAAGCAATCACTTCAAATAATTGCTGTAAAAGTTTATACAACGCTTAGTTTGTTCTAAGCCTTTATGCGCTTCAACGCATACGATGATAAAATAATGTCTAATCATTTATCATTTTCAAAATGTATAAACACAAAAAACAAAAACGTTTAGAGCAATCTAAGCGACCACTTCATTGGATAAAAAGAAAACTAATTGTAATAATAACCGCCTTTATGCTCGGAATGTCAAACGGAATGAACGTGCATGATGAAGCGCTTAAAGGAAATCAAAATTATACTGAACAGCATAAGAAGGATTAAATGTTTTTCTGCAAAAAGATCTTTTGAATATACAGTATGTCCTCCTGAGCGAAGTTGAAGGATATGTACGAAATTAACACAAAGAGATTTACATTGTCGAGTTACTTGCGTGTCCTTCGACTTCGCTCAGGAGGACAAGATTGTGCTAATAAAAAAAACCGAAGCAATTCTGCTTCGGTTTTTATTGGAATTTAATTAATCCATTTATAATATCTTGCCCCAATTAAATTAGGGATCTCTTTTTCAATTCTGTCTAAAACCCATTCGTTTTTTGGTGTTCTGATACTTTGTTTTTGTTCCTTTTTATGAAGTTTTTCATAAGTTTCAAAACCAATTTCTATACTTTCTTCGAGGTTTTCAAAAAGTTTGATTTTGGCTAAAGCCGATTGCCATTCCGGTTGAATTGTTCCTTCGAATACTTTTGATTTCGATCCGCTTCCGTAAGCCAGGAATCCGAATTTAGTTCCGGCAACTTCTTGTTTGGTGTCGTAATAATGAGCCAAAGTCGATAATAATCCCATGAAAATAGATCCGGTATAAAGGTTCCCTATTAAAGACGAAGCCAATTCTGCGGGCTGTAATTTCCCGGTTACGAATTTTCTGTATTCATCGGATTTTCCAACCTCTTTGATTTTAGTTTGATAATCTGCAGGTTCGGTATTTTTTGCAATGATTTTATCAGCGTGATCTAAAGCATAAATTTCAGATAACATTCTGCGTCCCTGAAAAGAATACGGCAGGTGCATGATGATGCTGTTCCAGGAATTGTATAAAGTTTCGGTTGTGTTTTTTAATTTTTTAAAGGAAAAGTAAGCGTTTCTCGTACGATCCATATAACATTGATTCGAATATTGACCATCAAAAACCGGTTGGTCTTTATGGATTTCGATTTCGGCTTCTAAATTGTCAAACCAAGGGTCGTTGTTCTCATTTTGTGTAATCGCTTGTTTTGAGATAGTTCTGTAAGGTTTGAAAAAGTCGAAAACACCTTTTGTGCTTGTTGCCCAATTGTCATCAAAAGCAATAATTCTAGGGTTCGAAGTTACAAGCATTGCCAAAGCTCCGGCGCCTTGTGTGTACTCTCCGGTCGAGTTCAAATCGTATTTTGCAAAATCAGTAGTAACGACAATTGCTTTTTTAGCTGGATTCAGTTTTACAAAATCAATGCAATTTTGCAAAGCATCAACGCCGCCAATACAGGCAAAAGTAAAATCGACTACATCACATTCGGCAAGAGAATCTTCTCCAAATTTTTGTTCCATTAAGCTGATTAAGAAAGAACTAATAGGTTTCGAGCTGTCGATTCCGCTTTCAGTTCCAACATAGATTCGGCTAATTTCGTTTAGATTGATTTCGTTGTCAAGAATTAGTTTAGTCAAAGCGTTTGCTCCAAAAACTACAGCATCCTGATGAACATCCGGTAAAGTCATTTTGATAAGTCCGAGACCTTTTTCTAATTTTTCAGGTTCTATATTTCTGGCAATGGCCAAAGTTTTTATGGGTAAATGTATGTTGGCTACGTCAAAAGAGATAGCGTCAATTCCTGTTTTCATTCTGATTTTTTTTGAAGCTGATAAAGGTAAAATTATGCTATTAGAATTTACTTGTTTTCCCTGATTAAAATCGCTGTAGCGTTTATTTTTGAGGAAAATAAATCAAAAAGGGGTCAAAAATAATAATTTGGTAATTATATAAAAGCCAGAAAATGGTCAAAATGGCTTGTGAAAAAAATCTATTTTCTTGTTTTTAAATAATTTGCAATAATATTGGGCAAAGCTCTTTAAAATGATTATAAATAACAACGAAATGGTTGTAGTTCATGTCTAATTGCTTTATTTTTGTATAATTTTTTAAAACAAACTACTTAAACAATTATGGCACAATCTGCACTATTGAATGCTTCCATCTTAAAGAAAGTGGCTATGGCTCTTTCGGGAATATTCTTAATCACGTTTTTAGCGCTGCATGTTTCCTTAAATTTTATTTCTATTATTAGTGTAAATGTTTTTAACGAAGCATCTCACTTTATGGGATACAATCCGCTGATTCAATATGTAATGCAACCAGTTTTGGCAATCGGGGTAATTTTCCATTTCGTAATGGGATTTGTATTGACTGCACAAAATAGCGCTGCACGACCAATTGCGTATGCAAAGTACAACGGAGCGGCTAACGCTTCATGGAGTTCTAGAAATATGATTATTTCTGGATTGGTTATTTTGGCTTTCTTAGGATTGCATTTTTATGATTTCTGGTTTCCTGAAGTTACCTATAAATATATTGCAGGTACAGCACCGGATGCTACAAGGTATTACACTGAATTAGTTCACAAGTTTCAAAGCCCTGTTCGTACAGGATTGTACTGTGTTTCTTTTATTCTTTTAGGATTTCACCTTTGGCACGGATTCAGTTCTTCTCTTCAATCAGTGGGAATGAACAATAAGTATTCTCGATTTTTAAGTAAAATCGGTTATGGGTTTGCGGTTGTAGTACCGGCACTTTTCGTCATAATCGCATTATTTCATCATTTCAATCAACATAATTAATATAAATTATAATGGCATTAGATTCAAAAATTCCACACGGCCCAATATCGGACAAATGGACAGATTATAAAGATCATATTAATTTAGTAAACCCTGCAAACAAACGTAATTTAGATATTATTATTGTTGGTACAGGTTTGGCTGGAGGTTCAGCTGCGGCTACTTTGGCAGAGCAGGGATATAACGTAAAAGCATTTTGTTTTCAGGATTCACCTCGTCGTGCGCACTCTATTGCAGCACAAGGTGGTATCAATGCGGCAAAAAATTATAAAGGTGACGGTGACTCGGTTTACAGATTGTTTTATGATACTGTAAAAGGGGGTGACTACCGTGCACGTGAGGCAAACGTTCACCGTTTGGCTGAAGTTTCTGCTAATATTATTGACCAGTGTGTGGCTCAAGGGGTGCCATTGGCTCGTGAATATGGTGGATTGTTAGATAACCGTTCTTTTGGAGGAACTTTGGTTTCCCGTACTTTTTACGCACAAGGACAAACCGGACAGCAATTATTGTTAGGAGCTTATTCTGCAATGAACCGTCAGATTGGTCGTGGAAAAGTAAAAATGTACAACCGTCACGAAATGCTTGACATTGTTATCGTGAACGGAAAAGCGAGAGGTATTATCGCTCGTAACCTTATTACAGGAGAAATAGAAAGACATTCTGCTCACGCAGTAGTAGTTGGTTCAGGAGGATACGGAAACGTATTTTTCTTATCAACAAACGCTATGGGAAGTAACGCAACAGCAGCTTGGAAAATTCATAAAAAAGGAGCGTTTTTTGCAAATCCTTGCTATACACAAATTCACCCAACATGTATCCCGGTTTCTGGAGATCACCAGTCAAAACTGACTTTGATGTCTGAATCGTTACGTAATGACGGTCGTATTTGGGTTCCTGCAAAACAAGAAGATGCAAAAGCGATCCGTGAAGGAAAGAAAAAAGCAACTGATTTATCTGAAGCTGAGAGAGATTATTTCTTAGAAAGAAGATATCCTGCTTTTGGTAACTTAGTACCTCGTGACGTTGCGTCTCGTGCTGCAAAAGAAAGATGTGATGCTGGTTTTGGAGTTAACAAAACCGGAGAAGCTGTTTACTTAGATTTTGCCGCTGCAATCAAACGTTACGGAACTGAAGAAGCTTTCGTAAAAGGTTTAGATGATAAAGATGCTGCTTTGGTAACAAAATTAGGAGCTGAAATCGTGAAGAGTAAATACGGAAACTTATTCCAGATGTATTACAAAATCGTTGATGAAGATCCTTATACAACACCAATGATGATTTACCCTGCGGTTCACTACACAATGGGTGGAACATGGGTTGATTATAACTTAATGACTACAATTCCCGGATGTTTCTCAATTGGAGAATCTAACTTCTCTGATCACGGAGCAAACAGACTTGGAGCTTCTGCTTTGATGCAAGGTTTAGCTGATGGATATTTCGTATTGCCTTATACTATTGGAGATTATTTAGCTCCGGATATTAAAATGGGAGAAATTTCTACAGATTTACCAGAATTCGTAGCAGCAGAAAAAGAAGTAAAAGATCAAATCGATAGATTTATCAATAATAAGGGAACTCATTCTGTAGATTATTTCCACAAGAAATTAGGAAAAATCATGTGGGATAAAGTAGGTATGGCTCGTAATGCGAAAGGTTTAACTGAAGCTATCGAAGAAATTGCCGCTTTACGTGAAGAGTTTTATAAAGATGTAAAAGTTCCTGGAAGCGCTAACGAATTTAATCAGGAATTAGAGAAAGCGACACGTGTTGCCGATTTCTTAGAGTTAGGAGAATTGTTCGCAAAAGATGCATTGCACCGTAATGAGTCTTGTGGAGGTCACTTCCGTGAAGAATACCAAACAGAAGAGGGAGAAGCACTTCGTGATGATGAAAACTTTGCATACGTTGCAGCCTGGGAATACAAAGGAAAACCAAGTGATGCCGTATTACACAAAGAACCTCTGGTTTACGAAAACATTAAATTAGTTCAAAGAAGCTACAAATAAGAATTTGGTCGAAAGCCCAAAGTCTTAAAGTCCAAACGCAAAATGTGTCGAGCGACTTTCGACTTTCGACTTTATGACTTTCAAACTAAAACAGTATGAAACTTACATTAAAAATATGGCGTCAGAAAAACGCCCAGGATAAAGGGGGAATCGTTGATTACCCAATCGACGGAATCGAACCGGATATGTCTTTCCTTGAAATGCTTGATGTTCTTAACGAACAATTGATCAACAAAGGAGAAGAGCCGGTAGCATTTGACCACGATTGTCGTGAAGGAATCTGCGGAATGTGTTCATTATTCATCAATGGAGAAGCACACGGACCAGACAGAGGAGTTACTACTTGCCAATTGCACATGCGTATGTTTAAAGATGGTGACACGATTTTTATCGAGCCATTTAGAGCAAAAGCTTTCCCTGTAATTAAGGATTTAGTGGTTGACAGAAGTTCTTTTGACAGAATTCAGCATGCAGGAGGATTTATCTCGGTAAATACTTCAGGAAATACAATTGATGCCAATACAATTCCGATCAACAAACATGATGCAGATAAGTCATTTGACGCTGCTGCTTGTATTGGTTGTGGAGCTTGTGTTGCAACTTGTAAAAACTCATCTGCAATGCTATTCGTTGCTGCAAAAGTATCTCAATATGCTTTATTGCCTCAGGGTAAAATCGAAGCTGTTGATCGTGTATTAAACATGGTGCACCAAATGGATCACGAAGGTTTTGGTAACTGTACCAATACCGGAGCTTGTGAAGTAGAATGTCCTAAAGGAATTTCTCTTGAAAATATCGCACGTATGAACCGTGAGTATTTATCAGCAAGCTTACAAGGATAATCTAAAAAACACACTTTTAGTTTTATATAAAAAAAGGATCCGCATATCGGATCCTTTTTTTATTTGCTATTCATAATACAATTGTGAAGCACTTATCTCTTGTTTTTCCTTTCCTTCCTGTTGAATAAAACACGTTAAAGTAGTTCCTCCAATCTGATCAAAATAGCTAATATTTAGTTTATGGAAACCTTTTCCGAGTTGTACAGCTCCATAAGCTTCGTTGAGCCAGTGAATACCGTCGTTATTGACTACTAATTCATTGTCGATAAAAAGCTTCGATCCGTCGTCTGAAAGCGTCGAAATCGTGTAATTTGCTGTTTCGTGAATATAGATGTATCCGTCGAATTTTAAGCCGATATAACGCTCTGTTTTCGTTTTCCATTTTTCACTGCTTATCGTACCTTCGAAAATACCTGAATTAATGGGCTTTATTAATTCCAAATCCTGAACTTGCTGAAATAATGTTCCTCTATAATAATTAAACTTTAAACCTTTCTTAGTTGGTTTTATGGCTAAGGCCGGTTTTAAATCTGAATTTCGAACTATTATTTTATTGATAGAACTTCTTCTTCCGCTTGGGCTGATCTGAACTGTTTTTATGGTTCTGAATTCTCCTTTCGGAATGTTTATCGTTACAGGTTTGGTGTAAAGCTCCGCCGTTTCATCAGGATTATAACCGTCAATGGTATAAAAAATTTGTCCGTTTTTGATGGTTGGTTTTAAATCCAGAACATATTTTGATGCGATTAGTGCCGTTTCATCTGCTCCAAAAGGTGTTGGAACTTTGTACAATCGTTTCTGTGCTTCCAGTTTTTCTAAATGATACGGAATTTGATTCAGAATAAAATGATTGTAATTTTTATTTTGAGGTTGCGTCCAGGCAATTTCAGCCAAAGCAAATACACGAGGATAAATCATATAGTTTAGTTTCGCCGGACTCGTCAAATATTCTGACCAGAGATTTGATTGAACTCCTATAATATATTTTTGCTCTTCGACGGTTAAACTATCAACCGGGGTTGGGTTGTAGTTGTACATTTTTTCAACCGTCGTTAATCTTCCAATTGTTAAAGGTTCATTCGGTGAATAGCCTTGATTATAATCCAGATAGAGCACCTGTTCCGGATTCATGATAACATTGTGTTTTTGTTTTGCTGCGGTAATTCCTCCCGATTCACCTCGCCATGACATTACAGCTGCGTTTGGCGCGAGTCCGCCTTCGAGCATTTCGTCCCAGCCTAAAATTTGTCTTCCGTGTGCGTTTAGAAATTTCTCAATTCGGGTGGTGAGGTAGCTTTGTAATTCATGTTCGTCTTTTATACCTAAAGCCGCAATTCGCTTTTGACAATTCGGACATTCTTTCCATTTTGTTTTTGGGCATTCGTCACCGCCAATATGAATATAGGTACTTGGGAACAAAGCCATAACTTCAGTCAAAACATCTTCTAAAAAAGTAAAAGTTTCTTCTTTTCCGGCACAGAAAATATCATCAAAAACGCCCCAATATTCCACCACTTTATAAGGACGATCCGGAAAACAGGATAAATTCGGATAAGCCGTAACAGCTGCGGTTGCATGTCCGGGCATTTCGATTTCCGGAATGATATTCACATAATGATCTTCGGCAAATTTTACTACGTCTTTGATTTCTTCCTGAGTATAAAAACCTCCGTATGGATTTCCGTCAAAAAAATATGGCGATCTTTCGAATTTATTACCCACTAAAGTTTGGGCTCTTTTAGAACCTACTTCTGTCAGTTTTGGATATTTTTTGATCTCAATTCTCCATCCCTGATCGTCTGTTAAGTGCCAATGAAAGTGGTTTAGCTTATAGCTGGACATTTGTGCGATAAAATCTTTTATAACATCGACAGAGAAAAAATGACGGCAAACATCGAGATGAAGTCCGCGGTAGCTGTATCTGGGCTCGTCTTCGATGGTCACGCAAGGCAATTTGACTTCCTGATTTTTTGGTTGGTTCGGTAAAAGCTGCAACAAACTCTGAACCGCATAAAATAATCCTTCCTCACTTCCGGTAACGGTGATCTTTTTTGGAGTAATAACAATTTTATATGCTTCTTTTTTTAAGGATTCAGCCGGATTTTTAGCAATGAATAAAACTTCAATGTTGCTTTTTTTGTTTGAAGTATTGGAGTTTATAGCCGACTCAAAGATGTTTGCCGTTTTTTGTTCTTTGGTGCTGAATTTATTCTTTTCAAAAATAACTTTGATCTTTCCGTTTAAACGAATACTGTCTCCGGTGGTTTTATAGAAGTTGGGAGCGGGGATAATAAAATTGTTGCCAGAAGAATTTTGTGCATTCGTAAAAGAATAACAGAGTAGTAAAAGGAGAAATATACTTTTTTGCATGGTTGCTTTTTTGGTTGTTAAACAAAAATAGAGTTTATAGATTGAGTTTGCATTTTTTTTGCAAAAGGAATTTATGCTTAAATGTCTTTAAAATAGATGAATTAACTTTTTTATTACTTTGTGTTATAATTTGTTTCGCAATAATATTGCATTTATTGTTTACATTTGCTTTCAACAAAAATGAATTTGCATGAATAATGATAATGAAGTGGTAAATTACACCAAGGAAGAACGTAAAAATCTTATTTTAAAGGAGATTAACTTGCATACCCGTGTAAGTTTTGAAACGCTTTCGGCTAAATTATTTGTTTCAGAAGATACTGTGAGGCGTGATATTAACGAGCTTGAATCAGAATCTTTATTGATTAAAGTAAAAGGTGGTGCGATGACAAAAGCTTATCACCATGCTTCTTCTAATAATCAAACTTATGCAGGGGAATCCAAACAAATTATTGCGCAAAAAACCTTAGGTTTACTTCATGACGGAATGGTTTTGTTAATTGGCGGCGGAACAACCATTCGTGAATTCATTCGCTTGATTCCGGATGATTTAAATCTGACCATTTTTACTGTTACCGTTTTATCTGCTGTTGAACTTCTGGATAAACCCAATGTTAAAATTATCATGATTGGCGGCAGTATTTCTTCTTACAGCCAAATGTGTGTGAGCGGCGATGTCTACAATCAGTTGGCGAATATTAAAGTTGATTTATTAATATTAGGAACCAATGCTTTAGATATCGAAGGTGGTTTCTCAGACTCTGATTGGGAAACCGTTCAGGTAAAAAAAGCAATGATTCAGGCTTCTGAAAAAACCGCTATTTTGACTATTTCTGAAAAATTAGATACAGTCCTAAAAATGAAAATTGCCAACTTATCTGAGGTTGATTATGTTGTCACGGAAGTTGATCCAAACGACGAAAAATTACAAGCGTATAAGAAGGCAGTTCCCAGTTTAGTTTTTCTTTAATCCCAATTTTTCATTAAAAAATTAATCCAGTTCTGGTGAAAGATTTTATCTAAATCTTCATCAGAATAGCCGTTGTTTTTAAATATCAGAACCAGTTTTTGCAAATCGGCAATCGTATCTAAATCGTATGGCCCTTGTTCTGTACCAAAAGCGCCGTCAAGATCTGAACCTACACCAATATGATTGGCATTTCCGGCCAGCTGGCAAATGTGATCCATGTGTTTGAAAACGGATTCAAGATTACAGTTTGTGCCTTTTGGTGTTGAAACCCCTCTTTGCCAATTCGGTACTAACATCCACGCGTCTAAAGCCCCGCCAATAACAGCCCCTCTTGAAATTAAAGCCTGAATCATTTCGTTGCTATATTGACGGTTACGATCCACCAGACTTCTGCAATTGTTATGACTTGCCCAAACGGGTCCGTTATAATGATCCAAAGCTTGCCAAAAAGCATCGTCGCATAAATGGGTTGCATCCAGAATAATATTCAAACGCTCCATTTCTTTCAATAAATCAAGACCATTTTGATTCATTTTTCCCGTTGCGTCTGTTCCGTTGGCGTAACGTCCTGGTCCATAATGTGCAGGACCAATCGCGCGTAATCCGTAATGGTGCGCTTTTTCTAAATACGAAACATCAATAATAGAATCCGCACCTTCCAGACTCAAAATATAACCAATTGGTTTTTTATCGTTAGGCGTTCCGTCATTCCATAAATCAATTTGTTTCAGCAATGATTTTTTATCTGTAATGGCAGTTATTTCTCCGGCTTCTTCCATGGCTTTGTACCACGCCAATTGTCCCTGAGTTTGCGCCCAGGCTTGTTCAGGAGAATTCCAACCCGGAATAATACTGTCGGGTTTTACAAATCTTGCAATTTGAGTCGCGACTACAATACCAATGTTTCCTCTTCGCAAATCAGGAAATGAAACTGTGGCGCGTTCGCGATCCGGTTTGTCGGTCATTCCTTTTTCGAGATGACGTAAAGTAGGTACGTCATTTCTTAAATCTCTGTTCCATTCCATCGCATTCATGCTCAGGTCTAAATGGGCGTCTATTATAAACATAGTATTTTTTTTAAGGCACAAAGGTCTAAAGGTTCAGAGGTTCTCTACAAGTGTTATTATGAGGTCTATTCTCTTTCTTCTTCGCTCTGTTTTCTATTCTTTTTTCTTTATTCTCCTTTTCTGCTGCTAAATATTAATTTTTCTGCTTCGGGCAGCAACTTGCCATTGATCGCAAATTTCATGCGCTGCATTGACCACCTGAACCGAATCGTAAAGGGCGCAAGTTGGGCAAACATGATATGGTTGGGCATAAATCGTGTCGCCAATAACATACTCGTTTTTTCCCCGATTTTCTACAATCAAATGTTCTTCTGAATGCGAAATCGGAATTAAATTTTCATCATTTAAAATCACTAATCTTTTATCGATCGGGTTTTCTGATGAAACGGCTTTGTATCCAATATCAACACAAAGCGTTGTATTTGTTGGTTTTGAAATCACCGTTCCTACAATAACCAAAGCGGGTTTAAATTCCTGTTCGGGTAAATTGGTCTGATAATTAGAATCCCAGAAAACAAAAGTTCCCGGGCTGCATTCTACATTTTTTTGAGTGGCATAAAACGGAAATGTATTCGAACCTCCGGCAACAATTTTTAATTCGTAATCCAGCTTTTTATTAATAGCTTCAACTTCTTCATTAATGCTAAAAAATAAGTTGGAAGCTGCAGCTGTTCGTTCTTCGACATCGCCTTTCAAATGGCCGTCATAAATGTGAATTCCGGCAAAATGAATATTCTTTAAAGGAAGAATTTCATCGATTAAAGCTTTCCAGTTTTTATGAATCGAAATTCCGGTTCTGTTCATTCCGGTATTCAAATCCAGATAAACTGTAAGTTTTAAATGGTTTTTCTCCGCGATTTGATTTAAGGCTTTCGCCGAATCAAGGTTATCAACTATAGTCGAAAAAGCAGTATTTGGATATTTTTGAATCAAAGCAATCCATCTTTCTTTTTTAGCGCCAACAGGCTGATAGGCGAGAAGTACATCCTGAATTTCGTGTATTGCTGCGAGTTCAGCTTCGGCAATGGTGGCGCATTTTATTTTATTGATGTTGCAGGTTTTAAACAAATCCAGAATCTCACCAATTTTATGTGTTTTGATGTGTGGTCTCAATTTTTGAGTGTCACCATTTACAGATTCAATCAAACGGTCGATATTGGCCTGAATACGATCTTGGTAAACAGCCAAAAATGGCGTATCAATGCTGATTTCGGAATTAATTTTCCACCAATTGTTTTGCATAACTTAGTTTCTTATTTTTTCTACTACATCAATTAAACTTTGAAAAGCCTGAAGGGATTGCTCGTAATTTAAGTTCAAAAGCATTTCTTTCGAAAATAAATTAGAACCAATTCCCACGCAAACTACTCCGGATTTGAACCAGGATTTCAAGTTGTTTTCTTCTAAAGTTACGCCTCCGGTTGGCATTATTTTCAAATTCGGGAAAGGTGCTCTAATGGCTTTTACATATCCCGGACCGCCAATTTTATCGGCAGGAAAAAGTTTTACAATTTCGGCTCCTAATTTATTAGCGTGCAATATTTCGTTTAATGTCGCAGCTCCTGGAATCCAGTAAATGTTATTTTTGAGGCAATAGTTTCCAATTTCCAGATCAGTATGAGGACAAACGATACAATCTGCACCTAACTGATGAAATGTTTCGGCATCAGCGACACTTAAAATAGAGCCAACAGCTATTTTTACATTTAAATTGTTTTCCTTTTTAAAGGCTGCCATTTGAGTAAAAACTTCTTTTGCATTATCTGCTCGAGCAGCAAACTCTATAATTTTTATGCCAGCATCAGCCGCCGATTGTAATACTATTTGGGCGGTTTCAATGTTGATTTGTGTTACTAACGGAAGTACACCTTGCGTTTTTAATATGCTGTACATTTTCTTATTTTATCTATTAATTCTATTACTTGAGCCGTTTTTAATAAAATGACTTATTTCGTCGCGATTTGTTATGGCAAAATCTCCGTGAATACTTTGTTTGATTACGCCGCAAGCTGTTGCCCATTCAATGCATTCCTGTCCGGATAATTTATTCGATAATCCGTATAACAATCCTGCGTTGAAAGCATCTCCGGAACCAATCTGATCCGTTACAACGTGTATTTTATGTTCTTGTGTCTGGTAGAAGTTGCCTTCATGAATCAGTAATCCTTTGTATAAATGTGCCGGGCCATCTGATTTTCTAAAACTCATGGCTAATGTTTTTAGAAAAGGCATCTTTACTTTTAATAATTCGAATGTTTGCTGAAAACGATTTTCATCAGATGCTGTAGGATCCGTTTTGATTCCGAAATAAATTTCAATCGCATCAAGATCAGCAACTGTGATTGTGCTGTATTGAAGTAAATCCGGCATGATTTCAGACGGATGTTTTCCGTATTGCCATAATTTTGATCGAAAGTTAAAATCAGAAGAAATTGGAATTCCTTTTTTGTGTGCCGTAAGAATGGCTTCTTTACAAACTAAACCTGCTTCGTGAGAAACTCCCGGACTGATTCCGGACCAGTGAAAATGCGTAACATCGGCGAAAGCCAAATCCCAATTTATTTGATCTTTTTGAATTGTTGCGAAAGACGAATTGCTTCGGTCATAAATTACCTGCGATTGCCTGATTTGATTTCCGGCTTCGACAAAATACAATCCCAAACGTTCTCCGCCATAAACGCATTTTGAGGTATTGACTTTGTATTTCTGAAGTTCGTTTACCGCCAGTTGCGCCAAATCATTTTGTGGTAATCTTGTAATATAATCGGTTTGAATCCCGAGTTGAGAAAGTAAAACACAAACATTTGCTTCAGCACCGCCAACGTGTATTTTTATTTCATTGGCCTGCGTAAACCGGTTTCCATCCGCAACATTCATCCGAAGTAATAATTCTCCGAAAGTTGCAATTCTTGTTTGTGAGGTATTTGTATTCATGGTTGTTGTTTTTTTTGCCACAGATTTCACAGATTAAAATGATTTATTAACCTAACGCTTAATTGTTTTAATACATAGAAACATAGTTTTTGTAGCCGCATAGTAGGCGTTTCACTTGCATTAATACACATATAGCTCTGTGTAAAAGCGAGCTTTTTAAATGTTCTCTAAATAGGTTACAATAAAATCTATGTTTCTATGTGTTTAAATTTTTTTGCTACAGATTAGTTCTAACCTCGAATTCTACAAATTTCCACAAATTAATTTTTACGTACTGATTTGTGAAAATTCGTGAAATTCGTGGCAAAAAAGAAAATAATCCTTTTTAATCATGTAATCTGTGGCATATCTTTTTTAATATAATTCGAAAACAGCTTCAACTTCAACAGGAATATTGTCCGGTAAAGATCCCATTCCTACGGCGCTTCTTACGCCAATTCCGTTTTCTTGTCCCCACACTTCAGCAAACAATTCACTGCAGCCGTTGATTACGTAAGGATGTCTTAGGAAATCGCCATTACAATTGACCATTCCTAAAACTTTTATAACACGTTTTACTTTATTCAGGCTTCCAAAATTGGTTACAATTGTAGAAAGCATTGTTAAGCCGACTTGTCTCGCTGCTAATTTTCCTTCTTCGATATCCATATCATCGCCAATTCGGCCAATGATCAGGGATTTGTCGTCATTAACAGGCCCGTGACCTGAAAGGTATAAATATTTACCATCAACTAAATAAGGTTTATAAATACCAAGTGGTTGTGGTGCCGGTGGTAAGGATAAGCCTAATGTTTCAAATTTTTCTTGTGGTAATAAATTCATGATATTAATGTATTATAGAGTTTAAAATAAAAACGAAAATAATTCCTAAAACAGATACTAGAGATTCCATGACAGTCCATGATTTGAATGTATCTTTCAGGCTGATATTAAAATATTCTTTGAACATCCAAAAGCTTGGATCGTTGACGTGGGAGCACATTAAACTTCCGGCTCCTACAGACAAAACCAATAAGTTAGGGTCGAGTCCGGTGGTTTGTAGTAAAGGTAATAAAACGCTGGCAGTCATTAATCCGGCTGCTGTAGCAGAACCCACACAAACGCGTATGATTGCCGCCATCATCCAGGCCAATAAATACGGATGAATGTTTATTTGTGTTAAGGCAGCTACTATAGTTTCGTTTACACCGCTTACGATCATGACTTCTTTTAAACCTCCGGCTCCACCAACAATGAGAACAATCAGAGCGACATCTTTTATCGCAATGGCATAATCATCCATTACTGATGTGATGCTTCTGTTCATTCTGATTCCAAGAGTGTAGGTACAAATCAATAGAGAAATCAGCATAATCATGCTTGGTTCCCCAACTGTTTTACAAATATTTACTACAGTTTCATTTTGAGAAATCATAGGTAATATTGACGTCACTGTTAATCCGAAAACCGGAAATAAGGCAGAGAATAAACTTAGGGAAAAACTAGGTTGTTTGCCTTCGTTTTCGATTTCTTCGACATTCAGGATTTCATGATCCGATTCGGTTTTGATGTTTTTCAATAAATTCGAAAACAACAAACCCGCAATAAAAATGGTCGGAATCGCAATGATGATTCCGTAGACTAAAACAAGTCCGATATCAGCATTTAAAATACTGCTTAAAGCCATTGGAGACGGATGCGGCGGCAAAAAACCGTGTGCTACTGAAAGCGACGCCAGCATTGGGATTCCCAGATATACTTTTGAAAGTTTAAATTGATGGGCTACTGAGAAGATCAAGGGTACTAACAAAACAAATCCAACACTATAAAAAAGTGGTATCCCAACAATAAATCCGGTAATCATTAAGCCAAGGCGAACGTATTTTCTGCCCGTCCATCCCATAACAGTTTTGGCAATAACATTGGCGGCACCTGATGAAACGGTAAGTTTACCAATACAGGTCCCGAAAACGATAATCAAAGTGATAGATCCTAACATTTCTCCCAAGCCTTTTTGAACGGTTTGTGACAAAGTAGCAATTGGCAGTCCTAAAAACAGACCTGCTAATAAAGCTGTTATGATAAAGGCAATAAACGGATTTATTTTAAGCCAGGCTATCTGAATGATTAAAAACGCAATGCATGCCGTAAGAATTAAAATGCTCATTTATTTTTTGTATTTATTTATCCCGGTTAACGATTGAGGTTTTTAATTTGTGCCGTTAGGTACGTAATATTGGTAGTCATTAGGTTTGAAATTCGTTGGCGTGCCGTAGGTACGCAACAAAACAATGATTATCGCGTACCTACGGCACGCCGGATATTCTGATTCATGTTTGTTCTCTACCAATATTAAGTGCCTAAAGGCACATTTTAATTCTTTAATTATTGTTTATCCCACCACATTCTGGTTGTAAAACTATCTTCTCCCTGACGTTTAACCGCTTCAGCTAAGTTAGCAGAATTCACTGAATATTCACTGGTCGAGTATTTCAAACGTCTTGGAATTGTGCCATTTGTAACATTGCCCGGAAAGTTTACAGGAACTAAAACAGGATAACCCGTTCTTCTCCAGTTGGCGTAAACCTCTTCTTCATCTACAAATAAGGCAACATAAATCTGAGTATGAATCTGACTCATTTTAGCTTCAAAAGATCCTGCCGCGTTGTACGGATTAAGGGTTAAATAAGCAGTTGCATCTGTAATAGCATACGCTGCGCCGTAAATTCCCATGTTTAGGAAAGAAGCTTTTACTCCTTTTTCATATAAATCTTTGTCGGTTTCATTGGTGTACCATCCTCTTGCTGCAGCTTCGGCTAAATATAAATTTGTTTCGGCATTGCTTAAAAGTACAAGTGGCGCATCGTATTTAAAAACAGTACTTTGATTCGGCTCAGAATAAGTGCCTTGTTCCACTGCTGTTGGAGCTGTTTTTGTTCCGTTAGGGAAACCTTTCTGAATGGCAAGAGAAGTATTTTGTGTTGTTCCTTGCCAAACACCTGAATAAACACTGATTCTTGGATCGGCAGTATTTTTTAATAAATCAATGAACGTTTTGGATAATTTTCCTCCTTCAACATTTTTTTGCCCGTAAGATCCCGCTGTAAAATCTTGTCTTCTGGCATCAAAACCAACCGGGTTTTTATTGAAATCATTTGGTCCGTCAGTATAATCCATGATCGCATTATCACTTCCGTTCAAAATTACTCCGCCGGCAATGGCTTTAGTTACCCATGTTTTTGATAAGGCAGGATCAACTTTACTTAATCTTAATCCTAAGCGAAGCATTAAAGAGTAAGAGAATTTTTTCCATTTTGCGACATCCCCGTCATAGATAAAATCAGCTTTACCAAAACTTGGTTTGGCAGGATCTAATGCAATGGCGGCTTCATCCAGTTCTTTTAATAAATCTTTGTAAATGAATTCCTGAGTGTCATATTTTGGAAGAAAAACTTGTGACGTAATTGCTTTTGCAGCATCTGAATATGGAATGTCTCCATATAAATCTGTTGCTTTATGATACAAATAAGCTTTCCAGATTCGCGCAATATTTAATTTATTACTATCATTTGGATTTGCTTTTAAGGCATTAATTACAATTTCAGTTTCATTTAAAGCTGTTGGATAGAGCTGATTGAAATAGGCTGAAAAGTAAACTTCATTGCTTAAATATTTATCTCCAACGCCCGAAGCTTCTTTATATGTAGCATAATGCTGAATCATTCCGCCACATTCCAGAATGTTGGTGAAAAAGTAATTATTATTCAGGCCGTCCAATTGTGCTTTACTGAAAATGTAATTCGGATTTGGTTTGTCAACCACATTCGGGTTGGTATTTATTTCTTCAAAATCCTTGGTACAGGATGACATACTTCCTAAAAGTATTCCTGCGATATATAAAATGGTGATCTTTTTCATGTCTTTTAATTTAAAAATTATCAATTAAGTGCGTTTAAAATTTGACATTTAAACTTAAACCGAAACTTCTGGTTTTTGGCACTCCAAATTGTTCTACACCTTGTGCATTTCCTGCACTAAATACAGATTCCGGATCTACGTTTGGTGTTTTCTTGTAAAGAATGAATAAGTTTCTTGCTACAAATGAAACAGAAGCACTTTGAAGTTTTGATAATCCTTTTATTCTTTGAATTGGAAGGTCGTAACCAAGGATTACCTGTCTTAGTTTTACAAAACTTGCATCATAAATAAAAGTGGATGAAATGTTTCTTAAGCCATCATAATACGTTCTTAAGTTTTCAGGAGCAATCACCATATCAACCGGATTTCCGTTTGTGTCAACACCTTTTATTGGTAAACCGTTTTCGCGGCCTTCAAGCGTTAATTTTGTTAATCCCATACGAGTTCCGTACAAATCAGTTCCGGAATATAAGCTTCCTCCAAATTTACCATCGATCAAAAAGCTGAATGAGATGTTTTTGTATTTGAATTCATTGCTGATTCCTGCTGCCCAGGGATGCACTCCCTGACCTAATTCCTGAAGAGGTCCTTGTGCTACGGTTGCTGAACCGCCGCTTACATTATAAACTGTATTTCCGTTTGCATCTACACGTGGTTTGTATCCTTTTATAATACTATATGGACGGCCAACATCACTTGTTATCGTTACATATCCGTTTACGGCAGTTGCCATAGTAATAGAATTCAGCTGATCTGTAAGCGCTTCAACTGTATTTTGGTTATAAGATCCGTTGAAACTTGCATCCCAGGAGAAATTTTCAGAATTAATGATTTTTCCACTCAATAAAAATTCAACCCCTTTGTTTCTCATTTTTCCAAGATTCAATAAAGCGGTGCTTGATCCTGAAGCGTTAGAGATAGTAGTTTCGACAATATCATTTGTGGTAGCACGGTTGTAAAATGCTAAATCAAGATTTAAGCGATTGCGGAAAAATCCTAAATCCGTACCAATCTCAAATGTTGTAGAAGTCAACGGACTTAAAGTTGGATTTGGCACTCTGGAACTTGTTGGTCCCTGCAATTGCTGACCGTTATGTCCGCCCTGAACCATAGAATACGATTGATTCAATGCATAAGGATCCGGTGTTGCGCCACCCACTTGTGCCCATGAACTTCTTAGTTTGGCAAATGAAATAAAGTCAGGCATTGTTACGATATCAGATAAGATAATGGCGGTTCCAACCGAAGGATAAAAGACAGTATTGTTTTCTTTAGAAAGCGTAGAAAACCAATCCTGACGGCCTGTAATATTTAAAAATACAATATTTTTATAGTCAAAATCTGCGGCTCCGTAAACTGAATTTGTTTTTGTTTTTCCGTACGGATAGCTATAGGTAAGCGTTGATAAATTACTGATGGCATAAAAATTATCTAAGACAAAATTAGAACCTTCAAATCTGGTTTCGTCTCTTAGATTGGTACGCGAGTTCACTCCGATTAAAGCATTTAAAGAGAAATCATCAATGATATTTTTCTTCGTATAATTAAGAATAGCTTCAGAATTCAGATTGGATATTTTAACTCTTGAACCTTGTGCATATCCAACGGGATTGTTTAAAGTCGTTTTTGGGATGTATCCGAAGAATTCATAATCTGTAAAATCCTGCCCAATTCTACCCTGAAGAAATAATTCCGGTGTAAAGTTCAGTTTTACATTCAGCATTCCGATAAAACGATTTTTAGTATCGTTATTTTTAATTTTATTAACCACAAAATAAGGGTTTGTTGCTACTGCAACCGGATTCCATGCTTCTTCAATTCCATTTTCGTCATATCCGGGAGCAAGATTTCTAATGTCAACCGTATTAGCGATCATATAAGTTCCCCAGTTTGGGTTTGCTTCAGCATCAGATACTGTGGTTCTGTTGTTTGATTTTTCTAAATTGTATTGTGCCACAACATCAAATTTCAACCAGTTTGTTAAGTTTACATTACTGGCAATATTGATGCTTTTGCGGTTAAAATCAGAGTTGGGTACAACACCTTTATTCTCCATGTTTGAAAACGAAAGACGTCCCGTTGCTTTTTCATTTCCTCCTGATAAAGCAAGGGAATTGATAAAAGTTGTTCCTGTGTTGTAGAAATTTTTAATGTTGTTTTTCTGTGCAACATACGGTCTTGCCACGCCATCAAACTGAACAACGTCCGTTCCGTCAATTTTAGCTCCCCACGACCAGCGGCCGTCAGCAATGGCTTCTGCCTGATTGGTTGGTTTTTTTCCATTTGCCCCTGAGCCGTATTCATACTGCCAATCTGGTATGATCGATGGTGTTTCGAAAGTAAATGAAGTATTATAATCTACCCCAATTCCTTTTTGAGCAGCTCCTCTTTTCGTCTGGATCAGGATAACCCCGTTTGCAGCATTTGCGCCGTATAATGCAGCGGCAGTTCCACCTTTCAAAACGGTTATGGTTTTAATGTCATCAGCATTGATAACAGAGGTTCCGTCACCTCGGTCAACATTTATTCTTGTTGATCCCGGTCCGTTGCCAATTCCAGGTAAGTTCAGTTGTGTATTGTCAATTGGTAAATCATTTACCACGTACATCGGCTGGTTATTTCCGTTTAGCGAACCATTTCCTCTAATAACAACCCTGCTTGAACCATTTGGTCCGGTTGCCGTACTGCTCACGTTTACACCGGCAATTTTTCCCACTAAGGCATTGGCGATATTGGTTTCCTTGGCTTTTGTAAATTCAGTTCCTTTCAATTCTGTAACTGCATAAGCAACAGATTTGCTGCTTTTTTTAACTCCTAATGCAGTTACCAAAACCTGATCTAAAACATTTTCAGCTGATTTCAGGTTAATAATTAAATCCTGTGTATTGTCTAGTTTATATTCTAAAGTGGCGTAACCCATGTAGCTGATGATGATGTGAGTTTCATTTTCCGGAACATTGAGTTTAAATTTTCCGTTTTCATCTGTTATAGTAGCTATTTTGCTATTGCTTTTGGAGTAAATTGTTGCTCCGGCAATTGGCATTCCGTCGTCCTGACCAAGTACCTGGCCCGAAATTTCCGTCTGATTGCTTTTTTGTTCAAAAAGGTGCTTTTTAATTGCGGTCTCTTTTGCATTTGCTGAGAAGATCATCCCCCCAATAAACACTAATGAAATTAGCTTTGTTTTCATAATTCTGTGGTTTTCATGTTTTTTTTGGTTTTTATTGGCGATCAAATATAAAAATTTATTTTTCACATTTGCATATTTTTTGCATAAATAGCATATTTTTTGCAATATTTTTTCGTGAAGTATTTTTAATATCTAAAATACGGGCTGTTTTTCTTGGTGTTTTGAGAAAATTTTGCAGATTATGCTTTTTTTAGGAAAATCTATTTTAATCTTAAAATTCGTATTTTTGAGAGATGAAAATAGCACTTATTCAATCGGATCTTTACTGGGAAGACGCTTCTAAAAACAGAAAAAGCTTTGAATCGAAAATAAATCAGATCGATTCAGGAGTTAATTTAGTCGTGCTTCCCGAAATGTTTTCAACAGGATTTACCATGAACGCGCCAGAAGTTGCTGAAACCATGCAGGGGGAAACCGTGTTGTGGCTGCAATCTTTAGCCAAACAAAAAAACTTTGCCATTACGGGAAGTTTAATTATTCTGGAGAATGATAAATATTATAACAGAATGTTATTTGTTTTTCCGTCCGGCGAAATTCAGCATTATGACAAGCGTCATTTGTTCTCGCTTGCCGGCGAAGATAAATGCTATACCAGCGGGAACGAAAAGGTAATCGTAGAGTATCTGAACTGGAAGATTTGTCTGCAAGTTTGTTATGACTTAAGATTTCCGGTTTTTGCGAGAAATGTCGAAAATTATGACTTGCTGTTATATGTGGCCAACTGGCCAAAAGTACGCACCAATGCCTGGGACTCTTTGCTGAAAGCAAGAGCCATCGAAAATTTAAGTTATGTCGTTGGTGTAAACAGGGTAGGGCTCGACGCCAATAATTACGAACACACAGGACATTCGCAAGTAGTTGATTTTTTAGGGAATTTTATTCTGGAACCTCAAGAAACAGAAGCTGTCTTTGTTGTTGAACTAGACAAAGAAGTCATGTTGGAAACTCGTAAAAAGCTCGATTTCTTAAGTGATAAAGATATATTTGAGGTTAAAATCTAGAATGCTTTTCTTTTCTTGGCATCCTCTTTTTTCTTCTTATCGACTAGTTTCTTCTCAACTTCAGGATTAAATGGAACGCTTAGATCAATGGTTTCATCTACATCCCAGTTTGTTCTGACATCGACTTCTTTTTGGTAATAAAACACCTCTTCAGAATAGGTTTTGTTGAGGAAGTTACCTGCGTCGTACATTTTGTTTTTATTGTCGTCGTAGATTATTCTCACCGTAAAAGCTTCAGGTTGTAATAAGTCAAAGCTTATTTTTGTGCTTTCTTCAGAATACGCACTGGCCAGTACAACATCTCCTTTTTTATTGGTGATCTCAACAATTATCGGGTAGCGTTTTACGTTTCGCAGATTCAATACCAGGTTTCCGTAATCAGCATATTCTTTTGTAGTTAATTTATAAGCAAGCGTGTCGTTTGTCTTTTCGTAAAAATCAGTCAAAGCGCCCGGGAAAAAGGTAATATTATATTTGTCGACCGGTTCTTTTTTGAAATCTACATATAATTTTTGTTCAAACTCGTCGTATTCTGTCGTAAAATCTACCGCTACAGAATCTTTGTTGACCAATCTGATTTTTGATTTGTCAAATTTTACCAATGGTGTTGCTGATTCTAAGGTAAATTTATCCCTGAAATTCAGAACTCCGTTTTGTAATGCAGTAATATTAAGAGTGTCTTTCTTTTGATCTTTGATCTTGAAAGTAAACTTTTTGTTGTAATTGTCCTTGCTGATTTCCATTGCCAGAGAATCTGCTTTTATTGGCTTGAACCAAACCTGCAAAGAGTCTTTTTTAGGAAAAGCGGTCACAATAGTTTCTAAAACATCGTTGTTGTGTTTAAGGACAATTTTAGGTTTAGAAAGTTTAAAGTTTTGTTTGCCTTCATAAGGAAGGTATACTCTGTTTCCTGATGCCTGAATGGGTTTGAATGCTTTTAACGGAAGCGTTTCTTTGAATAATTCCAATTCAAATACAGTGTCATTTGGTACAGTAATGTAATGTTTAAGAAATCCAATTTTATCATCTTTTGGATTGTATCGGTTGTTTGCACCTTTGTCTTTTAGTGCAACCAGCAGGTATTTTCCGGCTTTTAGATTTTCTAATTTAAAAGTTCTTAAACTGTCTAAAGTATTCGTAATATATCGTGGACTTTGTTTGTAGATTAGAGAATCTTTATACGTGTCATTTACCTCATACAGCATCACTGATACAAAATTGTCTACGTTTTTTTCATACGCATCTTTAATTTGTCCGCTAATCGAAAGTGAATCAATATAAGACCCTGTCGAGAAAATATATTTGAACTGATTGATTGCGTTTCCTTCGTTATTGTCTGCAATACTTTGGCCAAAGTTAAAACTATAGGTAGTGTTGGGCTGTAAAGTATCTTTTATTTTTATGGTAATAACTTTACTTGCTGTAGTTGGCAGGATCAACGGCTCATGTTTCATTGGAGGTGAAATAATAAGCTGTTTGTTTAAGTTTTTAAGTTTTACATATTCATCAAAACCCAGAATGATTTCGTTTCCTTCAAAGTTCGTGCTCATGTTTTTTGGCGAGCTGTATTTTAAAACCGGGGCAAGAGTGTCCTTTAGTCCGCCGGTAATGCTGCCTCGTTTGGCGCAGCTCAACATTAAAAATACAAGTAAAAAGGCAATATATCTGAAGTTGTTTTTCAACATAACGGTTTCTAAATTTGATTGCACAAAATAACGATTATATTTGCTTTAATTGAAATTTTTTATCCATTTATTAGGATTTACAGCTTTGGTATCGTGCTATTTTTTTTGAATTTGAAATCACCGACAGGATATAATTTCTTACTTTTGGTTTTAAATATAATTTTTCCCGGTTTTGATAAGAAGATTTTTTGTTGGTTTATTATTTTTTTTACTGATTTCCTGTGGTAAAAATGAAAAGCCAATTGTTGCTTTTTATTATTGGAAAACCATCTTTAAGTTGTCTCCTGCAGAGAAAGAAGTATTGCGGGATAATAAAGTTAGTAAGCTCTATATTCGCTATTTTGATATTGGTTTACATCCTGAAACGCAGGATCCGATCCCAATGAGTCCGATTCGTTTTCAGGAAAATGCAGCAAATTTTGATATTGTTCCCGTAGTTTTTATCCAAAACAAAGTCATGTCATTGCCTCGTCTTAATATCGATGATCTGGCTCAAAAGACAATTCGCTTAGTCGAAGAAATGAATGCGAAGAACAAAATCGCTGTTGAGGAAATTCAGATTGATTGCGACTGGACTTTGAAAAGTAAGGACAACTATCTTAGATTTATTGAGCAGTTTAAAAAACTTTCGAAGAAAAAACTTTCGGCAACGATTCGTTTGCATCAGGTCAAATATTTCAAAAAAACGAAAATCCCAAATGTCGATTCCGGAGTTTTGATGTATTACAATATGGGAACTATTGCAAATGATTCCCTGAATTCTATTTATAGCAAAAAAGTGGCGGAACGGTATCTTAAAAGTTTAAAGAAATATCCGTTACATCTTGATTTTGCTTTGCCTATATATTCCTGGGCGATTCATATCAGAGAGCAGAAAGTGATTGGTCTGCGTTCTAAACTGAATGTAAATGAACTGAAAAAAGATGCTAATTTTGAGAAAATCGGAACGATATTTTTCAAAGTAAAAAAATCCAATTATAAAAACGGAGTGTTTTATGAAGAAAATGACTTGCTGAAAATAGAAGCAATTTCTTCAGAAGATTTAATAGAAATGGGCAACGATTTAGACAAGAATCTGGTTCATGCCCCAAGAGAAATTATATTTTACGATTTAGACGAATTCAATATTAAAAACTATGAAAAGAATATTTTTAAGCAAGTTATTTCTTGTTTCTAGTGCGGCTTTGCTTTCTGTATACGGAATAATTCATGCTTGTGGCGGAGGTGATGATTGGGATTTTTTTAGCGCTAATTCAAACTTTACACCGGAAACATTTGCAGACAAGTCCTATTCGCCGCTTTTTTTATCAGGAGATATTTTTTACGGAATTGGCTTTGACACCCAGCACAATTCCAGATTTAATGAAGATATAAAATCAGATTGGAGTACATATCTGAAAGGAAAAGCTGATGCTGCCACAATAGCTTATTTTTTAATTGGTGAGGAAACCACAAGATATTCTTCGGAGAAAGGAGCGCCCCAGAATAAAACGGATATTACACAGCTTCATGTTTTTTTTAAGAATAAAAAAGAGAATCCAACTTCATTAAAATGGGGAAAGAAAATCAATTTGAAAGACGATAAAATTAAAAGTTTTATCGAGTTTTTGTATTTGGCTCAAAAGATAGAAACGGTCTCTGTTAATACTGATTACTGGAGTTATGATCCTGTTGTGGCGAAAACTTTTGATGATCTGAAAATGATTCAGTCTATCGAAAATGTTTACAATACAACTTCAGATTCATTTCTGAAAAACAGGTATTGGTTTCTTACTGCGAAAGCCTGTTTTTATAGCAGTAACAAGAAAAAAACAATTGAGTTTTTTAATAAAACAGAAGCTTCAGTGCCTAAAAATGTTTTGTATTACCGTGCACTTTCTTATGTTGCGGGTATAAATCATCAGCAGAAAAAATATTCTACCTCTAATTATTTATATGCACAGGTATTTGATAAATGCCCGGAATTGAGAATTGTTACGGCTTATAGTTTCCGTCCGCAAAATGACGCCGATTGGAATAAGTCTCTGGCAATGGCTAAAAATAATAAAGAAAAAGCAGCGCTTTGGGCGATTCATGGCTATTATAAAGATGAAAGTCAGGCAATAGGAAAGATCTATGAGCTGGATCCTAAAAGTGAACATCTGAATTATTTGTTAACCCGTTTAGTAAACGGTCAGGAACAGGCAATTAATAATTCTTTTGAAGTAAAAGTGAAATCGGATGATTACAGTTCGCCGGTTGTGAAGCAGACTGTTGCCGAAAACAGAGTGGAAAACAAAGCGAAGATTAATACTAAAGCTTTTGATCTGGTCGCTAAAATTGCCGCCGCAGGAAATACCGAAAAACCGTATTTGTGGGATATCTCATTAGGGTATCTGCAGACTTTGAAAGGAGATTATGCTGCTGCCGATATCAATTTGAATAAAGCAGAGAAAACATTACCAAAAACTGAATTGGCGACTTATCAGTTGCGCTTGCTTCGCTTTGTGAACAATATGAGTAAAATTGACAAGCTGACGGATAAAAACGAAAAAACAATTTTAGCCGATTTGAACTGGCTGTATCAGGAACTTCCTAAAACATATAAAGGACAGGAATTCCGTTATCAAAATGCAGCACAATGGAGCAAGAATTATTTGGCTGCTTTGTACAGAGCAAAAGCAAATCCTGTAATGGTAGAGTTGTTTGGTGGCGATGCTCATGCAAATTCCTATTATTGGGGCGGAGGAAATGCGTTTTATGATAATGAGAAGAATTTATCAAATATGAAAACATTTTTGGCTAAGTCAAATAAAACCGAAATCGAGAAAATTGGAACTGGGATTTACTATCTGAAACTAAAAGATATCAATAATTTTCAGGCAGTTCAGGCAACATTCAATAATAAAATTCCTGAAGCAATTGCGTTTATACAACAGGCAGATTCAGTTCAGTATTATACCTTTTTAGGAAATCCGTTTAACGGAAATATCAAAAATTGTCATGATTGTGATCATAAGGCGTATCAGAAAAAGAAATATACACAACTTGAATTTTTGAATACCATAAAAGCAATGCAGGATAAGCTGGCTCAAAAAGAAGATGTTTATACAAATAGTTTGTTGTTGGGAAATGCGTTCTATAATATTACTCATTTCGGAAATGGCAGAACTTTCTATGAAACCAGTATCGTAGGTTACGGTTCAAATCCGTATTCGTTTAGAGATTCAATGAAAAAGATGATTACGAACTGCGATGTTCCAAGAATGTATTATCAAAAAGCATTGGAAGCGGCCACAACAAAAGAGCAAAAAGCAAAATGTACTTATATGCTGTCAAAATGTGAGCGAAACGAGTATTATAATACTAAATATAATAATTTGAAAAACTGGTGGGAAGCAGATGATGATAAAATTAATTTTCTTGCGTGGAGTAATTTTAAAACGTTGAAAAAAGAGTATTCGGATACCAAATATTATCAGGATGTAATTGCGGAATGTGGTTATTTTAATACTTATGTAAATCAATAAATTATATTCAGGATGGTAAATAAAATAGAACATATCGGGATTGCAGTAAAAAACATCGATGATGCCAATGCATTGTTTGAAAAAATGCTGGGTGTTCCGTCTTATAAAATGGAAGCGGTTGAAAGTGAAGGTGTTTTGACTTCTTTTTTTCAAACCGGAACCAATAAAATTGAACTTTTGGTAGCGACAAATCCTGAAAGTCCCATTGCGAAATTTTTAGAAAAAAAAGGAGAGGGAATTCATCATATCGCTTTTGATGTTGAGGATATTCATGCCGAGATAGCCCGTTTAAAAAACGAAGGTTTTGTACTGATTAACGAAGTTCCGAAGAAGGGAGCAGACAATAAATTGGTGGTTTTTCTGCATCCAAAGAATACAAATGGGGTTTTGATAGAGCTTTGTCAGGAGATTCGATAAAAAAATCTCTTTTGAAGATGCGAAATAAGAGGTTGAAAATCAATTATGTTCTGAAAAGACGTGTTATTATTTGAAATTAAATAGAAATCATATCCCAAAATATTTGGAGTGAATGAAAAATAGTAGTAATATTGCATCCTCAAACCGGTCCTATAGCTCAGCTGGTTAGAGCACCTGACTCATAATCAGGTGGTCCCTGGTTCGAGCCCAGGTGGGACCACAAGAAAAAAGCCTTTACAGTAATGTAAAGGCTTTTTTTATGGAAAAAGTTTTTTTTCTTATTTGTTTATCGAATAAAGTCGGGAAATGTATTTTCCAACAACGTCAAATTCTAAGTTGATTTTTGTTCCAACTTCGAAGTTTTTAAAATTCGTGTTTTCAAAAGTATACGGGATAATCGAAACACTAAATTCGTTTGTCTTAGAGTTTACAACCGTAAGACTGACTCCGTTTACCGTTATCGATCCTTTTTCGATCGTAATATTGCTGAGGTTTTTGTCGTATTCAAAAGTGTAGTTCCAGCTTCCGTTTGCTTCTTCGATTTTGCTGCAGGTTCCGGTTTGGTCTACGTGGCCCTGTACAATATGTCCGTCAAGACGGTCGCCAAGCTTCATTCCTCTCTCCAGATTTACAATATCGCCAACTTTCCAGTCGCCAATATTGGTCTTCGAAATAGTTTCTGCGATAGCGGTTACCGTATAAAGCGAATCTTTTATGGCTACAACCGTCAGGCATATTCCGTTGTGCGAAACACTTTGATCTATTTTTAATTCATTCGTAATGGAAGCATCGACTGTAATGTGAAGATTGTTTTGATCTTTTTGTATTTCATGAATCCTCCCAAGGGTTTCTATAATTCCTGTAAACATTGTTGTTTTATTTTACTAAATTTGCACATCAAAATTAGTAATAAATAACCTGAGCTCATGAATAAAAAAGCAGAAAATATAATAGTTGGAATTTCAATTGGAGATTTAAACGGTATTGGAAGCGAAGTTATACTTAAAACATTCGAAGATTCTCGTATGTTAGAAATGTGTACACCGGTTATTTTTGCCAATGCCAAAATTCTTTCTTTCGTAAAAAAGAGTTTTACCTCTACGGTCCAGTTTCACGGAGTGGATAAACTTGATCAGGTTGTACCCGGAAAAGTAAATGTATTCAATCTTTGGAAAGAGGGCGTTGATATTAATTTGGGAACAAATGACGAAAAGATAGGAGAGTATGCTATAAAATCGTTTGTTGCGGCTACAAAAGCTTTAAAAGAAGATTTGATAGATGTTCTGGTTACGGCTCCAATTAATAAATACAATATCCAGTCAGAAGATTTTAAATTTCCCGGACACACTGATTATTTAGATCAGGAATTAGAAGGTAGTGCTTTGATGATGATGGTTCAGGATAATTTGAGAGTTGGTTTGCTAACGGATCATGTTCCTTTAAGTGAAGTTTCTTCGCATTTGACAGAAGAATTAATTATAAGAAAAATCGAAACCGTAAGAAAATCATTAATTCAGGATTTTAGTATTGTAAGACCTAAAATTGCTGTTTTAGGTTTGAATCCGCATGCCGGCGACGGCGGTGTGATTGGTAAAGAAGATGATTTGGTTTTAAAGCCCGCGCTAAAGAAAATATTCGATGCCGGAACGATGGTTTTTGGACCTTTTCCTGCAGATGGTTTTTTTGGGAGTGGTCAATATGAAAAATACGATGCTATTGTGGCAACGTATCACGATCAGGGATTAATTCCTTTTAAGACCTTGTCTTTTGGAAAAGGAGTTAATTATACCGCTGGTTTAAATAAGATCAGAACTTCGCCGGATCATGGCACAGCCTATGATATTGCCGGAAAAGACATGGCAGATTACAATTCATTTAAAGAAGCGGTTTATCTTGCAATAGATATTTTTCACTCGCGTAATCAGTACGAAGAGATGACCCAAAAACCACTTAAAATAAAAGAAAAACAGTTATAAACAAAAAAAGGTGAATAAGATTATTAGTTTTATAATAATTTTATATCTTTGCACCCCAATTCAGGTATCTGATTTTTAGATACGAGTTGGTGAAATTGATGTTGAAATGAGCAAAACAAAAGAATTTTTAATTCCTTTCATAGGGTTAAAGCTAGGAAAACACCATTTTGAGTATCAAATAAGTAACATGTTCTTTGAGAACTTTGATTACGATGAATTTCAAAGTTCAGATATCAAAGTAGGTTTAGTTTTAGATAAGAAGAGCAACATGTTAGAGTTGGAGTTCAAACACAAAGGAACTGTAAATGTACCTTGTGATCTGACAAGTGAGGATTTTGATTTGCCTTTAAAAGGGAAAATGAAGTTGATTGTTCGCTTTGGAGATGAATTCAATAACGATAACGAAGAGTTGCTGATTTTGCCACATGGAGAGCATGAAATAGATGTTGCACAATACATTTATGAAATGATTGCCCTTTCAGTGCCGCTAAAACGAGTTCATCCAGGAGTAAAAGACGGAAGTTTGCAAACTGAAGCCTTGAAAAAACTAAATGAACTAACAGTCAAAGAAACAAAAGAAGAGAGTAAACAAGAAGAAGATATTGACCCGCGTTGGGACAAATTAAAGAAACTATTAACGGATAAATAATATAGTAAAATGGCACATCCTAAGAGAAAAATCTCGAAAACAAGAAGAGATAAGAGAAGAACACATTATAAAGCTACTGTAGCTCAAATCGCTACATGTCCTATTACTGGAGAAGCACATTTATACCACAGAGCTTACTGGCATGAAGGTAAAATGTATTACAGAGGGCAAGTTGTTATCGATAAATCTGTAGCGGTTGCTTAATACGTTTTTGTAAATTATACTGGAACTCTCACATAGTGAGAGTTTTTTTTGTTGGTTATAATTTTCTGTTTTTAAGAAAATAGATACAAATTCGCTTTGTTTTTTTTTGTAATTTTCAAGTCTTTTAAAAATTTTTCAAATCGTAGTATTTGAAACGAAATAATAGAATATAATGAATACAATCACAGCCGCAATTACCGCTGTTGGAGCCTATGTTCCTGACTTCGTTCTTTCGAACAAAGTTTTAGAAACAATGGTCGATACCAATGACGAATGGATTACTACTCGTACTGGAATAAAAGAAAGAAGAATTTTGAAAGATGCTGATAAAGGAACGTCGTTTCTTGCCATAAAAGCAGCACAAGATTTAATTGCGAAAGCAAATATTGATCCTTTAGAGATTGATATGATTATAATGGCAACAGCTACAGCAGATATGCCGGTAGCCTCTACAGGAGTTTATGTTGCAACAGAAATTGGAGCTACAAATGCATTTGCATATGATTTGCAGGCCGCATGCTCAAGTTTTTTATACGGAATGTCAACTGCTGCAGCTTATGTGCAGTCAGGGCGATACAAAAAAGTATTATTAATTGGTGCTGATAAAATGTCATCGATTGTAGATTATACAGACAGATCTACTTGTATTATTTTTGGAGATGGAGCAGGAGCTGTTTTATTCGAACCAAATTATGAAGGTTTAGGTTTGCAGGATGAATACTTACGAAGCGATGGTGTAGGACGCGATTTTCTTAAAATTCCTGCCGGAGGTTCTCTAATACCAACTACAGAAGAGACCGTTAAAAATAGACAACACAATATTATTCAGGACGGAAAAACCGTTTTTAAATATGCTGTAACCAATATGGCTGATGCAAGCGAATTGATCCTGAAAAGAAACAATTTGACTAACGAAGATGTTAACTGGTTAGTGCCACATCAGGCAAACAAACGTATTATTGATGCTACTGCAAGCAGAATGAATCTTGAAGATTCAAAAGTATTAATGAATATCGAAAGATATGGTAATACGACTTCGGCTACATTGCCATTGGTATTAAGCGATTTTGAACACCAATTCAAAAAAGGAGATAATATTATTTTTGCCGCTTTTGGTGGTGGATTCACTTGGGGATCTATTTACCTAAAATGGGCTTACGATAAGAAATAAATTAAAACTAAAAACAAATCATTATGGATTTAAAAGAAATTCAAAACCTAATCAAATTTGTAGCAAATTCGGGAGTTGCAGAGGTTAAGTTAGAAATGGATGATGTAAAAATCACCATCAGAACAACTTTAGAAGGAAATGTAACAGAGACTACTTATGTACAACAATTGCCTGCTCAGGCTGCATTGCCGCAAGCAGTTGCTCCTCAACAAGCTCCAGCTGTTGTAAGCGTAACTAGCGAAGCATCTGTTCCAGCAGAAGATTCTAAATTCATTACTATTAAATCTCCAATAATTGGAACTTTTTACAGAAAACCATCTCCGGACAAACCAGTATTTACTGAAGTTGGAAGTGTTATTTCTAAAGGTGATGTTCTTTGTGTAATTGAAGCAATGAAATTATTCAACGAAATCGAATCAGAAGTTTCAGGTAAAATTGTAAAAATTCTTGTAGACGATATGTCTCCTGTAGAATTTGACCAACCTTTATTCTTAGTTGATCCATCTTAATTTTAGATCGTTAGATTGTTAGGTTTTCAGACTTTTTTAAAAGTGCTTAAAATCTAATTATCCAATTATCTAATTATCTAATTATCTAATTTTAAAAAGATGTTTAAAAAAATATTAATTGCGAATAGAGGGGAAATTGCACTTCGTGTAATTCGTACATGTAAAGAGATGGGAATTAAGACTGTAGCGGTTTACTCTACAGCTGATGCAGAAAGTCTACATGTTAAGTTTGCTGACGAAGCGGTTTGTATTGGTCCTCCTCCAAGTAACTTATCGTATTTGAAAATGTCAAATATTATTGCTGCTGCAGAAATTACAAATGCAGATGCAATTCACCCGGGATATGGATTTCTTTCTGAGAATGCTAAATTCTCAAAAATTTGTCAGGAACACGGAATCAAATTTATTGGTGCTGCTCCTGAAATGATCGATAGAATGGGAGATAAAGCTTCTGCAAAAGCGACTATGAAAGCTGCAGGAGTTCCATGTGTACCAGGTTCTGAAGGATTATTAGAATCTTTCGAACAGACACAACAATTGGCCAAAGAATTTGGTTACCCGGTTATGCTTAAAGCAACTGCCGGTGGTGGTGGAAAAGGAATGCGTGCTGTCTGGAAAGAAGATGAGTTGTTGAAAGCATGGGAAAGTGCACGTCAGGAAGCTGCTGCTGCATTTGGAAATGACGGAATGTACATGGAGAAACTTATTGAAGAGCCACGTCATATCGAAATTCAGGTTGTTGGAGATTCATATGGAAAAGCATGTCACCTTTCTGAAAGAGATTGCTCTGTACAACGTCGTCACCAAAAACTAACTGAAGAAACACCTTCGCCATTCATGACAGATGAATTGCGTGCTGCGATGGGAGAAGCTGCTGTAAAAGCTGCTGAATTCATTAAGTATGAAGGAGCCGGAACAGTAGAATTTTTAGTTGACAAACATAGAAATTTCTATTTCATGGAAATGAATACCCGTATTCAGGTAGAGCACCCAATTACAGAACAAGTAATTGATTACGATTTAATTCGTGAGCAAATTATGGTAGCTGCCGGAATTCCAATTTCAGGTAAAAACTATTTACCGGAATTACACGCTATTGAATGTCGTATTAATGCTGAAGATCCTTATAATGATTTTCGTCCTTCACCAGGAAAAATTACTACACTTCACATGCCGGGAGGTCACGGAGTTCGTTTAGATACTCACGTATATTCTGGTTATACTATTCCGCCAAATTACGATTCAATGATTGCTAAGTTAATTACAACTGCACAATCCCGTGAAGAAGCGATCAGTAAAATGAGAAGAGCTTTAGATGAATTTGTCATCGAGGGCGTAAAAACTACAATTCCTTTCCATAGACAATTAATGGATGATCCAAGATATATCGCAGGAGATTATACAACTGCATTTATGGATACATTTAAAATGAAACCTATAGAAGAATAATATAAGGGCTGTCAATTTCGACAGCCTTTTTTGTTTAATACATTATATGTAGTAAATCCGACAGGTTTTTTAAAACTGTCGGATTTTTTGTTTAATTGATAATGACTTATTCGTTGAAAACCAATATTGCTCTGAGCGAAGTCGAAGGTTTGTAGGGTGAAAAGGTTTTAATTGAAGCAGTATTTTGTGTTTTAACCCATATTATTAACCCGACAGGTTTCTAAAACCTGTCGGGTTTGTTGTTCAAAAGACCTAAGTAAACACTATTTGTGTGTACTTTTTACACAGTATTTCAGGAAATTACACACTTTTCTGTAAATCGAATTTTTGGCACATTGGTGATAAAGCCTTTAAAAATAAGGGATTACAGGGTTGTGGGAGGAATGTTTGAGTTACGGCATAATAATTTCATTATCTAAAGCGTAAACAACTATTAAATAATTAAAATATACACATTATGAAAAATCTATTTTTATCAGCCGCAATTGTTTTAGGAAGTTTAACTTCATTCGCTTCAACTACTCCTATTACAAATACTATCGTAAAAACGATTTCTATTGAAGATGAATACACGGAAATCAAATTAGAAGAATTACCAGCCGCTATCGCAGAGTCTTTGAAAAAAGCATATCCGGATGCTGTAATTACTAAAGCATACAAAAACGAAAAAGCAGAATATAAACTAGATGTTACAGTAGGTGACAAAGTAGGGAATCTTTTTGCTAATGCAGATGGTTCTTGGATTAAAAAATAATCAAAACCATTTAAAATCAATTAATTAACTTTACATTTAAAAAATATATATTATGAAAAATTTATTTTTATCAGCCGCAATAGTTTTGGGAAGTTTAACTTCATTTGCTTCAACTTCTACAATTACAAATACAATCGTAAAAACAGTTACAATTCAGGACGAGTATACTGAAATTAAATTAGAAGAATTACCAGTTGCAATTACAGATGCTCTTAAAAAAGCGTATCCGGATGCAGTACTTTCAAAAGCATACAAAAATGCAAAATCAGAGTATAAACTTGATGTTGCAGTAGGTGACAAAGTAGGATCTCTTTTTGCTAATGCAGATGGAACCTGGATTAAAAAATAATTAGAAATTAACCGTAAAAAACTATCACTATGAAAAAGTTAATATTATCGGCAGCTATCCTGTTAGGAGGGGTGTCAATGCAAGCAGGAAATGTAGCCGTGACAAGTTCAATGGTTCAATCAGTAAACATTCAGGACGACTATAAAGAAGTTGATGCCGTACCGGCAGCTATTAAAACAGCGTTAGACGAAGCTTATCCAGGCGTAAAATTGGATAAAGCATATGTTAATGACAAAAAGGAGTATAAAATAGAAATCACTGTTAGAGGTGAAAAGTCTACTGTTTATACAGATGCTACTGGTAAAATCCTTAAAAAATAATTAAGTAACCCATAAAAACTATTATTATGAAAAAGTTAATCTTATCAGCAGCAATCATTTTAGGAGGTTTGTCAGTTCAGGCAGCTAATCCTGTAGTGAAAATGTCAATGACCCAGTCAGTGACAATTCAGGATGAATTTACTGAAATTGGTGCAGACGCTGTTCCGGCAGCCGTAAAAACAACTCTCGAAAAATCTTTTCCAAATACGAAACTAGAAAAAGCGTATAAAAACGAAAAGAATGAGTACAAGTTAGAGATCTCCAGTGGTGACAAAAAGTATACTGTATTTACAGATGCTTCAGGTAACATCATTAAAAAATAATTTTTAAAGATCGCCTTATGAAAAAATTAATCTTATCAGCAATAATAGTTTTAGGAAGTTTGTCTTCGTACGCAAGTATTGAGGCAGCTCCCGCACAAACTAAGACGGTTGTTTCTGCTCAGGCAGAATATACAGAAGTAAGTGCAGATGCTGTGCCTGCTGCTGTAAAAACCGCGCTGCAAACTGCTTATCCGGGAGCAAAACTGGACAAGGCATTTGTAAATGAAAAAAAAGAGTATAAACTCGAAATATCGGTTGGTGACCAAAAGGCTACTGTTTTTTCAGATGTCAATGGCAACTGGTTGAAGATATAAATTAGGTGAATTTAGATTTATGTTTTTGGTGAAAAAGAGATTGCGATATGCAATCTCTTTTTTTTTGCATAATTTTGTGAAAAGACAATTTTAATAGTCTTATTTTAGCAAAAAAGTCCCTAAAAACAAATGCCAAAGATATTACTGATAGAAGATGATATATCGTTCTGTAAATTATTAGAGAAATTTCTAGTAAAAAAAGAATACGACGTAACAATTGCTTTCTCTGCTGCCGAAGCCAGATTAGCGATCAAAAAAGAATCCTTTGATTTGATTTTGACTGATCTTCGTTTGCCTGATTCTGATGGTATTGGATTGATGTCGGAAATTAAAACTTCATATCCCCAGGTACCTGTGATACTTATGACAGGATATTCTGATGTGAATACTGCCGTTAAGGCAATAAAAAATGGTGCTGCTGATTATATTTCAAAACCCTTTAATCCGGATGAGGTTTTATTGGTTATTACCAATGCTTTAAAATCTTCAGAAACAGAAGAAGAAATTCCTGTAAAGGAAAAAAAAGCAGCTAAAAAAACAACTTCAAATACTGAAAACGAGTTTGTAAAAGGAATTTCTGTAGCCTCAAAAAAGTTATTAGACCATATTCATCTGGTAAGCCCTACCGATATGTCTGTTTTGATTATTGGAGAAAGCGGAACAGGAAAAGAAATTATTGCCAAAAGTATCCATCAGCAAAGTTTAAGAAAGAACAATAATTTTATTGCAGTCGATTGTGGAGCTATTCCAAAAGAATTGGCGGCAAGTGAGTTCTTCGGACATCTGAAAGGATCTTTTACAGGTGCTATCAATGATAAAATGGGTTATTTTGAAGCGGCTAATGGCGGAACTCTTTTTTTAGATGAAATTGGTAACCTTTCGTATGAAAATCAAATACAGCTGTTAAGAGCGCTTCAGGAACGAAAAATTAAACCTGTTGGAAGTAATAAAGAAATTAACGTTGATATCCGAATTATTACGGCTACCAATGAAGATTTGCGTGAAGCGGTTAAAAATGGTGATTTCAGAGAAGATCTGTACCATAGAATCAATGAATTCTCGATTGAATCCCCTTCATTAAAAGACAGGGACGAAGATTTGATGGTTTTTGCTGATTATTTTCTGGAGAAAGCCAATCAGCAATTGAATAAAGATATCATCGGATTCTCGCCGGAAGTAGTTACTATTTTTCAGAATTACAACTGGCCGGGAAATTTACGTGAATTGCAAAATTGCGTAAAACGTGCGACACTTTTATCGCAGGGAGATTTTATCAAAAGCGATGTTTTGCCTGCTGAATTTTTTCAGATACAGAAACAGCCACAAGGTTCGAATGGTAATTTTTCATTATCAGAAAACGAAAAAGAAGCAATTATCCATGCTTTGTCAAAAGCGCAGAACAATAAATCTGAGGCAGCAAAATTGCTTAAAATTACCCGAAAAACACTTTACAATAAACTAAAGCAATATAATATAGATTAAGTTATTTCTTTGTTTAAAGCTGTAAAAAGCAGATCTGTTTTTGATTTTAATACTTTAAAAAGATCTTTCAGATCAGAACTTTCAAGATTTTTATTCTCTAAAACTTTTAAAATGTCACCAATTTCACGTGCCTGAATTTGTTTGAACATTGGGGCAATCCGGTGTGCAATAGAGTTGATTTCTGTTATGTTTTTTTCTCCAATGGCAGTTTCTAGTAAAATCAGGTTTTCTTTACTGCTTTCGATAAACGATTTCAAAACTTCCTGTAATGCACTATTATCATTGCCTAAAAACTCGTTTAAGGTTTCGATCGAGTACAATTTAGAACTTGTTTGTTCCTCCTCTTTATTAATGTTAGCATTGGGTAAAGTATCATTTTCTATAATAAGATGAATCGTTTCCAACAGTATTTTTGGCGAATAGGGTTTTTGTATCACAGTTGTAAAACCTGCTTCGCTATAAACAGCGGCATCCAGATCTGTTCTTCCGGTCAAAGCAATTACAGGCTGGTTTTTATAGGTTGAATATCCGGAACTTTTTAATTTTTTAAGGAACATAAAACCATCCATTTCCGGCATTTGTATATCGGTAATCACAAAATCAAAATTCGTGTTCTGAATTGCTTCCAATGCTTTTGCAGCGCTGTTAAACGATAATACCTGATGTTGTTCCTGTCGTAAAACACCACTTGTTAAATTCAAAAGATTGATATCGTCGTCTAAGACAATAAAAGTTTGCTTTTTAGTAGTGCCAATGACAGGTTTTTTAATCTCAGGAATTGTATTTTGGCTATTGTCCAACTGCAGCGGAAGTTCAACCTCAAAAGTACTTCCTTTTCCAAAAGTGCTTTCCAGTTTTAAATCACCTCCTAAAATCGCTATGATCTTCTGGCAGATTGATAATCCCAAACCAGTTCCGCCATATTTTTTTTCAATATTTTCATTCGCCTGGGCAAACTCTTCAAAAACTAATTTTTGGTTGCCTTTTTCGATTCCAATTCCGGAATCCTGAATCCTAATCACAAATTTCTCATCGCGATCCGTTGTATAAGCACTGATTTTTATAAAACCTTCTTCCGTAAATTTATAGGCGTTTCCTATCAGGTTGCTTAGGATTTGTTTCAGTCGGAACGGATCTCCAACAATTCTCGTATTCAGTTTTTCATCGACATTAATAATAAGGTCAATGTCTTTTTGTTTGTAAACGGTTTGAATGCTTTTAGCTACTTCGTCGATAATTTCGGGCAATAAAAACGGAACTTTTTCAATCGTAATTTTTCCGGCTTCAATCTTAGAAAAATCCAATAAATCCTGTACCAGCTGCGTAATGTATTCTGATGAGTTTTTGATGTTTTTAATAAAATAAGACTGTTTGGTGTTGACATCTGAATTGCCTAATAGTTCAGAATATCCCACAATAGTACTCAAAGGTGTTTTTAAGTCGTGACTAACAGTTGATATTAATTGTTCGCGGCTTTTTAGCAAATTCTTCGTTTTAAAGTTCGCGATTTCGAGCTGTTTTTTGTACAATTGAGATTTAGAATAATCGCTCACAATTAAAAATGAAAAGAACAACGTTAATACCAAACCAACAATAGCGGAAACGGTGACAATTTCGTTGACTTTTTTAAGCGATTTTTCTTTTAATGAATTGTTCTTTATCGAGTTGATGATAATTTCTCTCTCGATAATGCGAAGTACTTTTCGGAGCTGGTCTGAAATGGCAATTTCGTTTTTTAGTAATTTATTTTCTTCAAAATTTAGGGATTCTTTTTTCTTTTCCGCCTTTAGTTTTACATTGCTAAGCAGTTTTTTTGAATTGGCTAAAATCGAGTCAGATGCTTGTTTGCTCAGCGTATTTGTGCTGTCGTCCGGAATATTTTGATTGAGGTAATCAACATATTTCTGCAAAACATTACGTTGGTAACTCCCCAATTGATTTGGATTTTTATTGAAATCCTGAAGCTCTAATTTTCGGAGTTTAAACTCCATTTTAGTAATTTCATCAATAGCCGTATTCACCGAAACTTCGTCGTCGGCTTTGTTTTTTATAGTCTTTAATTGTCTGATGTTTTTCGTTTTTTCAGACAATAAATAAGTAACACTATCCAGTAATGTTTTTTGATATTGTGTAGTGACAATTTTTTTTAAAGTATCGATTCTGTTTTTTAAAGAGTCAGTTTCGATAAGGTAACTTCTAAAGTCTTCTTCAGAATTCGTCTGGATTGTTTTTCTGGCTAAACTTTCTGTTTTATATACATTCGAAAACAGTTTACTAACTCTAAGAATCTTAGTTTTTTCGAACGCAATTTTATCTTCTAATTTATTATAAACGACATTTTCAGCATATAAAAACCATCCAACCGTAACAACCAGAGCCAGTAAAGCAACATAACTGAATAAAACTTTGAGTGCTGTATAACTTTTTTTGCTCTCCATAGATTCTTATTGTGGGGATTTGGAAGTTTTATAATGGGAAATTGCTGCAATTTATTCAAAATTTCTCTCTTAGAAATACAAATTACTGCTAATCTTTTACATAATTAAAAGGTCTGAAAAACAAAATAGCCGCAGATTATATAAAATCTACGGCTATTTTTATGTTTAAATTATTCGATTATAGTGTCTCGTCTAACCATTTGAAAAATTCACCTTGCCAAACCTGAGCATTTTGTGGATGTAAAACCCAGTGATTTTCATCCGGGAAATACACAAATCTCGATTTGATTCCTCTTAACTGAGCTGCCTGAAAAGCTTCTTGTCCTTGTCCAATTGGTACACGGTAATCTTTTCCTCCCTGGAAAATCAAGATAGGTTTATTCCAGTTTTGCACCAAAGTTGCAGGGTTAAAAGTCGTATACGCTTTTTGCGCTACAGCATTGTCCTTTTCCCAATAAGCACCACCAAAATCCCAGTTGTTAAAGAAAACCTCTTCAGTAGTTCCCAACATACTTACCGTGTTGAAAACACCGTCGTGAGCAATAAAAGTTTTGAAACGGTTTTTGTGAATTCCAGCCAGATAAAACACTGAATATCCTCCGTAACTTGCACCCACACAACCCAAACGGGATTTGTCTACATATTTTTCTTTAGCCACATCGTCAATTGCAGAAAGGTAATCGTCCATAACCTGTCCGCCCCAGTCTTTACTAATTTGTTCGTTCCATTCTACACCATGTCCTGGCATTCCACGACGGTTTGGCGCTACCACCACATAACCTTTAGCAGCCATTAATTGAAAATTCCAACGGAAAGAATACGATTGTGTCAACGCAGATTGTGGACCTCCCTGACAGAATAATAAAGTTGGATATTTTTTAGAAGCATCAAAATTTGGAGGTAAAATTACCCAAACCAACATTTTTTTACCGTCAGTAGTCGTCACATAACGTTTTTCTGTTTTGCTAAGTGCTAATGTTTTATAAGTTTCTGTATTAACATTAGTCAATTGTTTCCATGAATTTTTCTTTAGGTTAAAAGAATAAATTTCCGGAGCGTGGTTCATGTCATTTCTTGTTACGATAATATCATCACCTGCCAAACCAACTAAATCATTTATGTCAAAATCTCCATTTGTCAACTGACGAACCTGAATCGCGATTCTTGTTAATCCCGGGAAGTTTACCGTAAACAATTGTTTTGTTCCGTCAACCGCAGCTACAAAAAATACGTTTTTGCCATCTTTACTCCAGATAAAACTATCTACAGTTCCGTCCCAGTTTGCAGTTAAGTTAGTTTTGATTCCTTTAAATTCAACAATAATATCATTTTTATCCGCTTCATAACCGTCACGTTTCATTTGCAGCCAGGTCAAATTTCCTGTTGGAGAAAATTGTGGCGCCGTGTCGTAACCTAAATTACCTTCGGTTCTGTTGGTCGTTTTTTGAGTTTCTAAATTGTACTCATAAATATCTGTGTTGGTAGAAATGGCATATTGCGTTCCTGCTTTTTTCTTGCATACATACAAAATGCTTTTCCCGTCAGGAGACCAGATATAATCTTCGTCACCGCCAAAAGGTTTTTGCGGAGAATCGAAATTTTCACCTTTCAGGATGTCAATTCCTTTTGCACCTTCTTTGTTTTCTTTGTAAAAAACGTGGTTAAATTTACCTTCGTTCCAGGTATCCCAATGACGATAATCTAAACCATCGTAGATCTGAGCGTCAGATTTGTCCAGTTTCGGGTAGAAATCTTTCCCTAAAACCTTGTCAATTTTTACTTCTTCATTGTACACTAAAAATTTTCCGTCAGCCGAAACATTTTTGTCGGACAGAATTTCTTTTGTGTCTTTAATTTCAGTTGCATTTCCGCCATTTACAGGCACAATGTAAAATTTAGAAGACGATTTGTTTTCTTCGATCGAAGGAGTCGAAACCTTAAAAACAACATTCTTCGCATCTTTTGAAAGTCCAAGAGCACTCACTCTTCCTAGTTTCCATAACAATTCCGGAGACATCACATTCTGTCCGATAGCGTTTAAACTCATCATTATTAAGGTTGTAAATAATACTTTTTTCATAATAAAATTCTAATATTCGTGGGGCTAAAAATACGAATATAATTTAGCAAGTAAATGTTAAAAAGTACTAAACCATATAAGTAATGTAAGTTCATTTAAATTTAGTTTCGAAACATTTAATTTTTAATCTCACCATTAAGATATTAAGAAAAATTAAGTGCTGCTTCTTAATCTAACTTAATTACTTAATGGTTAAAAAAATAAATATTTAATGTTTGTTATTAGACATTATATTTTGAAATAATTATTATTTAAAGCTTAATTTTCTTAATATCTTAATGGTAAAAAAGAAAACATTTAAATGAACTTACATTACTTACATGGTTCGAAAAAATCATTATTTTTATAAAAAATTGACAAATGGATTTAAGTTACTGGGAACTTAAAAATTGGTTCACAAATGTTGATTATACCATTGTGGGCAGTGGCATCGTAGGATTACATGCTGCATTGCGCCTGCGCGAAAGATTCCCGGCGGCGAAAATTCTGGTGTTAGAAAAAGGAATGTTGCCGCAAGGCGCAAGTACCAAAAATGCGGGTTTTGCCTGTTTCGGCAGTCTTTCTGAAATTATGGAAGATCTCAAAACGCATTCAGAAGAAGATGTAATAAGTCTGATCGAAAAGCGCTGGAAGGGTCTGCAATTACTTAGAAAAAGATTAGGAGATGCTGCAATTGATTTTAAGCCTCATGGCGGATATGAATTGTTTCTGAAAGAAGAGGAAAGCGGATTTAATGAATGCATTTCAAGATTACCTTTTATAAATGATATTTTGAAACCGCTTTTCAAAGCCGACGTTTTTACAAAAGAAACAGATCGTTTTGGTTTCGGAAATACTGAGGAATATTTGATCTTTAATCCTTTTGAAGCCCAGATCGATACCGGAAATATGATGCAGGAATTGTTAAGACAGGCCGTTTCTGAGAATATTTTAATACTCAATCAGCAAACCGTAACCTCTTATGCTGATCTGGGCAATCAGGTCGAAATTGTGCTGAGCGATTTTAGTTTTAAATCTAAGAAAATACTTTTTGCGACAAATGGTTTTGCAAATATTATTACAAAAGGCGCTGTGCAACCGGCAAGAGCTCAGGTTTTAATTACAGAACCTATTAAAAATTTAGATATCAAAGGTACTTTTCATCTGGATCGGGGCTATTATTATTTCAGAAATATAGACAACAGGATTTTACTTGGCGGCGGCAGGAACTTAGATTTTGAAGCTGAAAACACAACCGAATTTGGACAGACGAAAATTGTACAAAATAAATTGGAGGATTTACTTAAAAATGTAATTTTACCAAATCAGGATTTCCGGATTGCCCATCGTTGGAGCGGCATAATGGGAATAGGAAACAGTAAAAATCCTGTTGTTGCCCAACTGTCTGAAAACGTGTTTTGTGGAGTGCGTTTGGGCGGAATGGGAGTCGCAATTGGAAGTATAATAGGAACAGAATTAGCAGATTTAATATAATGGGAGTAACCAAAAAACCGATACCAAAAACAACAACCGCAAACAAACCGAAACCAAAACCTAAAGCAGCACCAAAAAAAACAAACCGCTCTTTTGGCGATAAAGTAAAAAGGTTTTTTATTAAACTGTGCCTGTGGTTTTTTGGAATCTCGATCGCGTCTGTCATATTCTTCAAATATATTCCGGTACCTTTTACGCCGCTAATGATAATTCGTGCTATCGAAAATAAATTAGATGGTAAAGAAGTTTTCTTTGATCACGATTGGGAACCTATCGAAAAAATTTCGATGAATCTGCAAAAAGCCGTTATTGCCAGTGAAGACGGAACTTTCTTAAAGCACAATGGTTTTGATTTTAAAGCGCTTCAGAAAGCATATAAAAGCAACGAACGCGGACGCCGTATTCGTGGCGGAAGTACAATCTCACAGCAAACAGCAAAAAACGTATTTTTATGGCAGGGAAAAAGTTATTTCCGTAAAGGTTTAGAAGCTTATTTTACTGTTCTGATAGAAGTCATTTGGGGTAAAGAACGTATTATGGAGGTTTATCTGAACAGTATCGAAATGGGAGATGGCGTTTACGGCGCTTATGCCGCAACAGAACATTGGTACCGTCGTGATGCTTCAAGTCTGACGCCAATGCAGGCCGCCGGGATTGCAGCAATTTTACCCAATCCAAGAAAGTTTAAAGCAACAGGATCTTCGAGTTATATTAACAGAAGAAAAGAAAGAATTGTTCGTGAAATGCGCTCTGTTGGCAAAATAAATTACCATGCGAAATAAAAAATCTTTTATTGCGCTTCTGGTATTGACATCGGCTTTGTCTTTTGGACAGGCGAAAACTACCGAAATTGGTTTAATTACTGACAACGATTTATATACATCGTCTAAAAATGATATGTATTATACCAATGGTTTAGAGCTTTTTTACCGCTTTTTATCAAAGAATGAAAACCCTAAAATCAATAAGAAAATCACCGAATTTCGTATCGGGCAATACATTTATAATCCGAGATTTATTAACGAAGCTGCAGTCACGATTAATGATCGCCCTTTTACCGGATATCTTTTTGCCGAAGCCGGAAGAAGCTTTTTTTACCAAAGTGAATCTGTTTTAAAAACAGACTTTCAGTTGGGTTTCATGGGACCCAATGCATTAGGCAAAGAAACTCAGGAAAGCTTTCATCATATTATTGGGTATAAAGAAGTATTTGGCTGGGAAAATCAATTGCATAATGCTTTTGCCGTTCAGGCGGATGTGATGTATTCGAAAAAAATGTTTCCTATGAAACACAATGATTTTATCGATCTTCATTTTCAGTCCGAAGCCAATCTGGGAACTATCTTCGACGGTGTTTCTACAGGATTCCTGACCAGAATTGGTTTCAAAAAGTTACTCCCGATTTACGATTCGAATTTACACGACGCATCCGTAAGTTTTCAGCCGCAATACAATATCAGGGAATTTTATTTCTATGCGATGCCAAGTGTCAATTATCAGTTTTATGACGCTACGATTCAGGGAAGTATGTTCAGTAATACAAGTCCGCTGACTTTTGATTTAGAGCCGCTTCGTTTTAATGCAGAGTTTGGATTAAAGTACAGACACAACAACTTCAATATGTCGTATTCTTTTATATATAGAGGACGAGAGCTAAAAGATCCGGAAACCAATACCAATTCAGGTTATTTTTTCGGATCGATTCGGTTTGGGTATTTGTTGAAATAGTTTTTTTTAAGGCGCTAAGGTTCTAAGATGCTAAGATCCTAAGTTTTTTAATCTTAAATCTTTTCGAATGGGAAATAAAAGTTAGTTGGAGTTAATCAATAATGTCAAATATGATGAAAAAATTAAATAGATTAGCGCAGCCTGTTTTTCTTGTTTCGTTATTGATTCTTCTCTTAAACGATTTGATACTAAAAACGGTTTTTCATAATTATTTCACCGGAAAGTTATCTGATTTTGCAGGGCTACTTGTTTTTCCGTTTTTTTGGAGTGTCCTTTTCCCAAAAAGAACCAAAGAAATTCATATCGCTGTTGCTTTATTTTTTATTTTCTGGAAAAGCCCTTTTTCAGAAAGTTTTGTCAATCTTTTTGGTTTCTACCGAATTGTTGATTTCTCAGATAATATCGCCTTGGTAAGTATTTTGGTTTCGTTTTGGTTATTAAAGCAAGAATCTGTACTATATAAAGTTCAGCCCGTTTTTCTGAAATTGATTTTTCTTCTTTCTTGTTATTCTTTTATCGCTACCACAAGAGAACCGGAGCCTTATAAATTTGAAAATGAGTTTTTATATCTGAATTTGAAAAATGACTCTGATAAAAAAATAGTGATTGACATAGACTTTAAATTTTCTGAAGAAGAAATTACTTTTTATAAAAATCAGGAAATTAAAACTGCTTTAGCGACTCACAAAAAATTTATTAGTGAATACGGAGAAGAATATAAATTGGTTTACGATCCATCAGATTCGATACGAATTGTAAAGGAAATAAGTGATGAATGGCAATTACGGCAAAAAAACAATATCGCTGAACCATTTGTTTTAGATAAAGGTACTGAGCAATCTATTGTATTGCCTTTGCACGCTAAAGATACATTAGTAGGTTTTCCTAAAGATTTTAAAATTTCAATTTTAGACCGTAATTGGAAACCGCTAAAAAGCTATAATAAAAAAGATTTTTTTAGTAAAATAGAAAATAAAGGATTAAATGAATTCTCACGAAGAGAATCCTTCAATTTGACTTTTGGAAAGAAAAAAGAACCATTCAATATTGCTGACTGTTATGGTAAATGGGAATCTGGCGGAAAAGGCGATTTTAATAAAATGGAAATCAATTCTGATTATTTTGTAGACGACAGCAATGGCGAAGTTTATGATTGTAGCTACAAAAATGATTCTATTTGGGTGCATTATTCCAGTCGTAAATGGTATTTGGGAATCGTTAAAAAAGTAACAAAAGATCGTCTTGTAATTTCCTGGGACAACAAACCGGATCAGGTTTATGCAAAGTCAAAGAAACCTACGATTTTGGCGAAATAGGTTTTGGGATATTTACGGGTTTGTTATGTATACAAAGCTGCAAAGTTTCTCCGCAATCTTGTCCTCCCGAGGAACGAGGGATCTCCGCAAGTAACTCGACAAATAAAAGTAATGTATTGTTGGAGGCATTAAACAGGTATAAATACCTAATAGATTGTGTTTGTAAAACAGTAATTTTCGACGATCTTGATTTAATTTTAAAAATATGGTTTTCCGTAAAAGGAGGTGTAATTAAAATAAGATATTTGAGATGCCTTAAAGTAATGATTTTTAAAAACTTATAAATCGATTTATTTTCATTAGTTTAGTTTTAATTATACAATTTGTCTAACTAACCAACTTCCAAAAATGACCACAAATATTCCTAAACAATCTATTAATCAATTAAAGAAAACGCTCGAAAATTTTAAAATTGACGATGCAATTGAATTGTGTACTAATGAAGCTCAAACTCGTAAGTTTTTAATTGAGCCTTTTTTCCATTTGCTGAATTATATTTCGAATGATCTGATACCAGAATATAATGCTGATTTTGGTGAGCGAATTAGTCAAAAGATTGATTACGCTATTTTGTTGAATAAAAAGGACACGATTTTAATAGAAGCAAAAAAGTACAATAGCAGATTAAGTGATAAAGAAGCAGGTCAGCTAAATGGTTATTTTAATAATACTAAAAATTCAAGAATCGCTATACTAACAAATGGTATTGAATATCGGTTTTATTCAGATGTTGTGCAGCCGAATGTGATTGATAATAAACCATTTTTTGTGTTTAATCTAACCAATTTTACAGATAAAGATTTAGAAACTTTAATCAAGTTTGATAAAAGGTATGTGGTTGTCAATGAAATTATAAAAACAGCTCAGGAATGTGTGTTTGTAGAGGATTTTGAGGCTAGTTTGCTCAAGGAATTAATCGCACCCTCAAAAGATTTGTTGAAGATTATTCATCGCAACATGAATTTTAAAGTAAAATTCAATGAAGAAAATCAGGCGAAAATGATTAACATGATTAACTCGGCATTGCTAAAATCTTTGTATGAGAAAAAAGTATTAGCGGAATCAAACTCAAATACCGGCGGAATTATTACTACTGAATCTGAAATACAAGCCTATCATACTATTAGGACTTTGTTGATCCAGAATAAAAAAATACCAAGTCAGAGGATTTTCTTTAAAGATTTTAAGAGCTTTTTTAATATTAGCATTGACGATAATCTTAAAAAAGTCATTTGTAAATTAGTTTTTACAGATTCGAAAATGAAAATTATTATCGAAAACAATGAGTATCTATTAACAAGCATTGATGATGTTTTAAAGTATAAAAACGAATTGACAAATAGAACACTTGCTTTGTTAGAATAAACACGGTTTTTTAACCCGACAGTTTTTAAACCCTGTCGGGTTTGTTATCTATACAAAGCTGCAAAGTTTTTCCGCAAGTAACCCGACAAAGAAGAGTATTGTATTACTGTAGACAAGGATTGTAAATTTTTGGGATTGAGTTGAAAAGAAGGTTATAATTGCTATATTAGCTTTTTGAAATAAGATTTCATTTTTTAATGTGTTGTAAATGAATAATATATGAATATAAAATTACTTAAGTTATTAATTGTTGTGTTGGGGATTTTTCAATTTACTTTGGTAAGTTGCTCAAAGGATGATAGTATTCCGGAAGAACAAGTTGTTGTAAAACCAGAAGAGCCTGCTGGTCCTGTAAACCCGGTAACAGGTGTTCCTAAATCAGAATTGTTGAAACCTGCGATTAAAAATACTAATTTTTCGGCAAAAACGTCTAAAGGATCAGAAGTTCAGAAACGATTGGTGCGATCAATACGATATGCTCAGAATTATATGGGGATAATTTATCACTATAAGTTTAATAATATGGACATTAATACTTATTTGGCTCTACCATCTGAAAATTTATTTGATATCGCTGAGATTGAATTGAACAAAGATACAGAACGTGATTACACTGTGAATTATAAGTATAATGATTTAGGCCAATTAAAAAATATCGCCGCCGGAACAGTATACACCAATAACGGACATACCAATTATCCCGAGGAGTTTACCTTTACATATGATGCACGCGGTGCATTAAATGAAATGATTTCATCGTATGCATTTGGAACTTATAATTATAATAGTAAAGGTTTAATTGATAAAAAAATAGAAAAAGACGGTTTTGTTAGTCTTGAATATGTTTATGACGATTTAGATCGTATACAAAGTGTCTATTATTATATGATGACTCCAAAAGGACGAGAACCACAAATGCACTATACTTATATCTATCTCGATGAAACAAAGTATGTTAAAAATTGGTTTAGTATCGATCCTGTAGATCATACTGAAACGTTGAGCGGCTATGTAACATATACATTTGATCCTGCAAAAGCCGGGGTTTATAATAAAGAACCTTATTATAGAATAGATAATCAGTATTTGCACGTTGTTAAAATAAATTCTCAAATATTTTATAATGGAGTTTGGCAGCTTCAGTTTGAAGCTGTGCCCAAGTATTTTTATGATGCAGATGGCTATCTAATAAAATTTGATTCTGCGGGATATAATTATACTCAGGATATCACAGTGTTTGAGTATGAATAATTTTAATTTAAACAATAAAACGAAAGGCCCGGATTTATAAATCCGGGTTTGTTATGTATACAAAGTTGAAAAGCTTCTCCGCAAGTAACCCGACAAAGAAGAGTATTGTATTCTTAGATAAATTCTCGATAATAAGAATTTTCTAATAGATGGTACAAATCAAAAAAGCCAATCGATTAGACTGGCTTTTTGATCTCAAATATAAATTTGAGAACTATTTCTCTTTCAATAATTTTTCTAAATACTCCACTTTTTCTTTTTCGGCAAGAACCAAACGCTCATAAAGTTCAACCACTTTATCAAGAGGATTAAAGTTGCAAATTGCTCCACTAGCAAAATTTCCAAAGTTTCCTGGACTATCGTTGAAGGTATTAAAATACGTTATCATATTTTCTTCTGAAAAACTTTTTATGGCTTCTGCAGTTACGCCGAGTGCTTTTGCTATTTCGATAAGTTTTTCTTCGTCTACAGTTTCACTGTTTTCGATAGTAGATATCGTTTGCTGGCTCATGCCCAAGGCCTGTGCCAAAGCTTCTTGTTTCATATCTCGTAGTTCACGAATACGGCTAATTTTTCGCCCTATATGATTTGGTTTTGTTGCTGTGCTCATAATTCAAAGGTATTTAAAATTCTTTTACAAAATAGTTTTTGGTAAAAAACAAGGTTGTTCCTGTACGATACAATTTTGTGTTATTGAAAACAAAAATACAATTTTTCATACAAATAATTAAGGTAAAAAGTCTTGTAAAAACCAAAACCTCTCCTTTAGCCCCGATGGAAGCCTACCGTCTGGACACA